>JAQVHS010000009.1 GCA_028696075.1 Candidatus Gastranaerophilales bacterium | reverse complement strand
CTTACAATTAAAGCCCAGCACAGGGATAAAAAAATGCAGAGGCTTGAAGCTATGAGCGGTGGCGAAAAATCACTTACGGCGTTAGCATTTGTATTTGCAATCCAAAGGTATTCTCCGGCGCCGTTTTATGCGCTTGATGAGGTTGATGCATCTTTGGACAGTATTAACGTGGCGAAACTTGCGGATATTATCAAAAAACAGTCAAAAGATACACAATTCATAGTAGTTACACACAAGAAACCTATGATAGAATCAGCGAGTAGGACTATAGGTGTTACACAAACCGACAAAGGTATCACCAAAATCACAGGGATTAAAATAAGTGACGAATAGCTGTAATATTACACAAAATACCAGAATAATCGGAACTTTAGCCCAAAAAACCGTTAATCCGGCTGATGTTCAAATGGATTTTATTTCAAGTACCATTGCCAAAATGCAGGTGGAAACAGACGGTATCCAAGTTCTTGTCGAAATGGTTAAGAAAAATCAGCTTGACCCCTGGAATATTGATGTTGTTGATTTGGCAGACAGATATTTTGAAAAAATTATTGAATTGAAGATGAATAACCTTAGAGTAACAAGCAGGGTGTTTTTGTTTTCTGCTATATTGCTGCGTCTTAAGTCCGATATTTTAGAAGGATTGGACCCTTTTTCAGGTATTGCAGAGCCTGAAGAAAATTTTGAGGCAGATTACGATGACCCTGATTTTGAAGCAGATTTGAACCGCAATAACGTTATTTCTCTGGATGAAGTGCTTCAAAGAAGAAGCAGCATAAGACTTAACAGAAAAAGAACCGTTACTCTTAATGATTTAATCAAACACTTAGAATTTTATGAAAAGCTTGATAAAAAACGTTCGCTTAAAAATGCCTACGAACGTGTCCAAAGACGTACGCAATCTTATGCTCATTTTACGCCCGAAGATATTATAGATATTGCGCATGACGACTATATAGAAGAAGGTATAATCTGCCTTAGAAGCGTTTTGATAAAACTTTTTGAATCTGATGAGCGTGTAGAAATGAAGGAGCTTCAATCGACAGGCATGGATAAAATAACGGTTTATCTTTCCCTTTTGTTTTTGAGCGCAAGAAATCGTATTGAACTTAAACAAGACGAATTTTATAGCGATGTTTATGTTGAAAAAACAGAAGACACAAACCTTTCAGAGGTGATTGAATGAGCCTTAAATCAAAAATAGAAACGGTTTTGTTTGTAACGGCAAAGGCCATAAGTGCGGATGAAATTGCCGGAATTTTGGGTGAAAATATTGATGATATTGAAGAAGCTTTGCTTGATTTGATTATGGATTACTCATCAAGAGAAGGTGCGCTTGAAATTGATGATGAGGACGGCTACATTTTGCAGGTCAGAGAAGAGTATATGCCTATAGTAGAAAAACTTGCCCCTGTTGAGTTATCGCAAGCAGTAGTTAAAACCCTTTCTATAATCGCTCTTAAAGAACCCGTGAGACAGACTTATGTCAGAGAGCTTAGAGGTCAAACGGCGTACGAGCATATCCATGAACTTTTGGATAAAGGCTTGATTTCCCGTAAGCGTGATAAAAACGGGCGGTCTTATAATTTGAAGACAACAGAAAAGTTTAAAGAATATTTTAAGCTCAAAGGTGACACAAAAACCCTTGCGAAATTAATCGACATCGATGGTGTAAATTAGCCGTTAGGATAATTTTACATTATTGCATAATTACTAACTCATGGTAGTATTAACATGGTCTACAATTATTAATTAGTGTACTTTTTATAATAATTATTTATAAGTTAAGCGGAAAATTTCATTATACCGTTTAATTAAAATATTTTTATTATTAAGTCTTGCTACGGCAAGAAGTAATAATACTTGTGATTGCTAATTATTTTAAAGTTACGGGGAATTGTTAATTTTTGTTAACTAACTAATAAAAATGTATCAAAAAAAGTTTATTACAAGTTTCATTACAGCATGTTTGTACTCGGAGGAAAATATGATTAGTTC
This sequence comes from Candidatus Gastranaerophilales bacterium, assembly GCA_028696075.1. NCBI lineage: Bacteria > Bacillati > Candidatus Melainabacteria > Candidatus Gastranaerophilales > Candidatus Gastranaerophilales bacterium. Next base: position 83,015 of record JAQVHS010000009.1, on the reverse strand, counting down.
TGCATCAGGTAAAAATTGTTTTCAACAGTCCATTTTAACATTTAAAAATCAAATCAACTTTAATTCCCAAACCTATAGTGCTTTTGCCAGTCCGTCATCATATAATCCTGCCAATGTTAGTGTAAACAATAATCCTGCAGGAGTGAATAGTCCTCAGGCACATCCTGTTTTTAAGCCTGCTTCCAAAGATGAATTTGTTTCTTCAAAACCGACTACAAAAGATTATCTTCTAAAATATTCGGGAGTTGCAGCTTTAGCCGGTACGCTTATAGGTTTACCGATAATTTTTATATCGGGTAGGCGTTCAAATGCAAAAATGATAAGCGGACTAAGTAAAAACGTACAACAACTCTCTGAGCAAATCAGTAAAATTAAAGTTCCTCCTGCAGCAACCCAAAATGCTGCCCCTAAAACGGGATTATTGCTTTCAGGTTTATTGGGGTTAGGTTCAGGGGCTGCAATATCTAAATATATCACTGAAAAAAAAGGAGAATTGAAATCTCAGGGCTTTAGCGATGAAGAGATTAATAATGCAGAAAATGTTTCAAAAAGTATAAGCGATTTGACTGAACGAGTTCCGGCTTTAAATAATGGAATTAATGAAGCTAAAGCATTAGCTTCAAATACCAGAGCTGGTGCTACTGTAAATCCTGCAGTTAAAGAACATACAGAAAATGTTTTTGGTTTGGATTTATTAACAGTCCAGAATTATGCAGGAAAAATAAACCTTAAACGAAATGAAAAAGCTGTAAAATTTATACAAGGAGTATCAGAATCTCTATACTCTAAATCAAGAAGCCAAGCAATAAGTGATGTCAAAACTTATAGAGAAAAATATTCTAAAGAGTTAAAATCAACTTCTACCTGGGCGCTTACGGCAGAATATAAACCTATTCAAACAGGCGGATTAGGTGATGTCCCCGTTGAATTACAAAACAACTTTACAAACCTTGATTTAGATGTCCCTACTTTCATACCAATGTATTTAAAGAAAAATAAAAGTGCTTTTAAAATGGAAATGCAAGATGGAAAACAAGTTTATACTTACACATATAATACTACAACTTTTAATTTGAATAAAGTAGCTCAAATGCCTATAACGGTTTACAAAAATGGAGCTCCGCGAGTAGAACAAGTGGAATTCTTTACATGCGATGTACCTGTGCCTGTAGAACCAAATGCTCCTAAGAAAACCAAAAAATTAGTATTTATTAAAAATAATAGTTTTTTAAGTGATCATATTTATGATGCAAATGTTTTAGCAGAAGAGCCTGAAAAATTTGCATTCTTTAATAAAGCTGTTTATCAATTAGCTAATACTAAAATTAACGCAGCGCTTGGAAATGAAACAAAATGCAGTGCTGATTTACAAATTTTTGATAAAACAGAATGGAATAACCTTAAACCACCTGTTTCAATGATTTTGAATGATTGGCATGCCGGCACTATGGCTCCTCTTTTAAGATATAAATCTTCAATGGAATATGCTTATGGCGAAATTGATGATAATGCGTATAGTGCATTAAGGGATATGCCTTTGGTTATGATTGGTCATAATGTAGGAATACAAGGTAATGTAAATTCAGGCGGAAATAATGCAAGAAATAAAGAAGTTAACGAAAATATTATTAATACATTATTTGATAGCTATGCTGTAGCCATAACTAAGTTAGCGCAAACGAAGCTTCCTATCGATGATCTGTCAAATGCCATATTGGTTAAACCTAATAATGCTAATGAAAGACAAGTTAATAATTTATTTACGGGCGTAGCGTTATCAGATTTCTTCACTCCTGTGTCAAAACAATACGCAAAAGAAATTTGTGATACTCCGTTAGGTAATTCCAATACTCCGGGTTCAGGCATTGTTTGGAATTTATTGAAAGCAAAAGCAAGTAAAGATGGTACTGTTGTAGGTATTGTAAATGGTTTAGATACAAAAACAAGTGATACAAAAAACCATAAAGAATCTGTATCGAAAAATTTAAGTTTTGAGCTTAAAACATATGATAAAAATACCCAAATTGATGATGTTATGTTAGCAAAAGCTGAAAACAAAAGAAATCTTTACTCTGCATTTATAAAGAAAATGGCTACTGACGGTACAATGAAAGTTAATAATAATAGCTTGTCATTGTTAGGTGATACCGGTAAGTTTACTGTATCAGAAGAAGATTTTATGCAGGCACCTTTATTATCGTTTGCTCATAGACTAACAGATCAAAAAGGCTTAAAAACATTTAAAGGGGCAATGGCTTTATTATTTGAAAACTGGGAAAAAGACTTTGGGTCTTTGGCTAAACCGGTAGTAGTGGTAGGTGGTCAATTAGTTGATTCAGCACAAGCACAATATTTAAAAGAATTACAAGAAATTCAAGGCGGTAAGGATAGGATTTTAGTAATGACAGGATATATGCCTAACTTTGCTATGATGCCTTGTAGTGATTTCTTTGTGTCACCTTCTAATTATGAGCCATGCGGGTTAACACAAGGTCAATCTTTTGCGGTCGGTACTATACCTATTACAACAAGAACAGGCGGATTTATAGATACAGTAAAAAATGGTGTTAATGGATTTTTAACAAAAACAGAAATAGCTCCTGCTACAACACAGGAACAGCTTGATAAAGAGTTGTATGAAACTATGGTAGAAGCATTAAAAGTTTACCATAACGATAAAGATAAATATAAACAAATGGTTGCAGCTGATTTGCAAGAAAACTTAAGTTGGGTAAGACCAAATGACCAAGGACCTATATTTGAATATTTAAACTTGTTGGGACTATCAAGGGAAGGTATCAAACAAGAGCAACAAGGAATTGTAGACCAGATTGCCAAAGAAAAAGCAGAAGCAGAAAAGAAAGCTAAAGCAGAACAAAAATAAGTTATAAACCAAGTGCAACTAAAGAACTACAGAATATTTATCTGTTAAAATAAGGAATCACAATAAAAAAATTAAATAATTAACTTTTGTAACAAAACATAAGATTTCTATTTTATACATGGCAAATAAAAATAATTACATTAGTTACTAACCATTGTGAGTGTTATGAGAAATTAGCGAGGAAAACTTCATGATAACAAAAATCAGTTCTGTCAAAAATAATCAGGTTTATAGGGGTCAAAGTCTAGTTACACCTGCTTTTAAAGGTAAAGTTGAAGTTAAAGAGGAAAGTTTCCAGTCAATTATTCCCAATGTTTTAGATGTAGATAGATTATTGTTGGTTAAACGCAGCGGTCTGGGTAAACAAAATCCGGCTTATTTAATAAATGTTGAAGACTCTGAAAATGCATCGCAGAAAATTTTAGAGATTTATGAGGATACGTTGAGCGGACCTGTTGCCAAGGTCAAGAAAAATAATGACGTCGTTGATGCACCTCAAGTGAGATTAAAAGTCGGTAAATTTGGTCCGACGCTTGAAATATACGACCCTCAGCTGGATATGAAAATTCAACTATTAAAAGGTTCAAGCTTGACTATTCCCCGTGTAATAGAAGCTGTTATTCCGGGTGTTGCAAAAACAGGAAATAAAAAGAACGACATAACTTTCAACGGAAGAAAAGGTGAAATTCAAGTTGTTACAAACTATAATGAAGGTGCCACAAAAGAAGCCGTTGAATCTTATGTGGACAGTAAATTATTTTCAGCCGTTCCTACCGGTGATTATGCCCAAAGAATGTCCGGGGATAAACCTAATATGATGATATTGGCAGGTGGTTTTGGAACAAGATTATTTAATTTAACAGGAAGCGACCTTAATAAACCTGCCTTAATTTTACCCACTAAACCGGACTACAGGTTAATGGCTAATGCACTGGATCTGGTTGCCAAGTCTAAATATTTTAACCATAAGAAAGATAATTTAATTTATTTAACGGGTCAGGCTACTATAAAGGGGGATAATGTCAGGCATGTGGTTCAGGAAAAAAATCTCGGTGACGGTGGTTGCATAGCAAAAGCTTTGGCCCGTAATCATTGTGCTACAGATACACCTCTTATTATACTTAATGCCGATACCTTTACAAACGCTGATATAACAAGGGCTTATGAGGCATTTGCGCAAAACCCCGATGCGGCAATTTTGATACCTTACTATGCTGCATCTGAAGATAGGGCATCAGGATTTGGTTTAATGTCTGCAAGACCAAAAGACGTGGACGAAGATAAAATAAAGGTTTCTGTTATTGAGCAATTTATTGAAAAACCCAAGGATCCGCTTAAAGAAGCGCCGGGAGCTTATAACGCAGAAGAAGGTACATTTATGGCTAATCCGGGGATTTATATTATAAGCCCGAGAGCATTAGAAGCCTTGAAAGAAAAAGGAATTAATATAGATTCTGAATTGGGATTGGCAAAGGGTTTTATTACACCTTTAGTAAAAATGTGTAATGAAAATAATTTTTTAGACGCTGAAGGTAATCCGATGAAATGTTATACTGCTCTGTTAGAGAAAAAAGGCGGCGGTGCGGCATATTGGGATGATTTAGGTCTTGATGTAACTATCCCTGAAACCTTCAGAGATATGGCACAGGAAACTAAAAAATACGGACCTGAATCCTCAAGCAACAAATATTTTGGTATGCCCAAATTTTTACTTAATGATGCTATTAAAAATGTTGATGAAAGAACAGGTATCATCTATATGAACGACAGAGCAAAAAGTAAGCTGGAAGCGTTTAGAGAAAAGTATGGCAATTTTATCCTTGAAGGTAATGCCATTATTTATGATACCTGTGTTTAATAATATTTACTTTATTTATTTATTCTCTTAGCATAAAATGGAGGAATGAAAGTATAAATAAAATTAATACATTAAATTTTGTAACAAAATATAGTATTTTATTTTTTCAGCTAGCAAATAAAAAATATCAAGCTTGTTACACCAATATTATCATATAATATAAAATAAATTATAAACTTTTATAACAGAGAAAGGTTACACCATGATAACGAGAGTTTCTAGAAATCAGACATTTAAATCCGAACTTTTTTCCAAATTTAGTCCATCTATGGCTCAAACACAAGTCAATTCACCCCAAGTTGTACCTTCGGCTCCGGTACAGATGAGCGTTCCTCAACAAGATGTATATACGCCGTCTGCAGTAGCTGCAAAACCCGAAAACAATGTTTTGGCTAATATTCTTAAATATAGCGGAATAGCTGCACTGGCAGCTCTGCCTGTCGTATTTATTGTATCAAGAAGAGGCGGCGGTGCTGCCCAAAGTAAAATGATGACAGAGCTTCAATCTTCTGTGAGTGAATTATCCCAAAAAGTTACAACCCTTTCTTCTGAAATTACAAGCTCTAAAACAATCCAGCAAGAAGCACAAAAAGTCGCACAAGGTGCATCAGATAAATTTCAATATCTTTTAACCCTTTTATTAGCAGGCGGTACAGGTATTGCTGTTGAGAAAACCATTAAAGACCTAAAAGATAAAGTTCCGCAGCAAGACCAAAAAGATATAGAAACTGCATCTAATAACATATTTAAAACAAGACAACCTGTAACGATTAAGAATATATCCGTGCAAGACTCTAAGACACGTCAGGAAATTTGGGGCGGGTTTACCTTGGATTTGAATAACGCAGGTAAAGTAAAATCATCAACAATAAGTCAGATAAAAAAAGATATTCAGACTGTAATGGCTGGTGAAACAGCTATGACAGCTATGAAGAACCCCACTATTTGGTCGGTATGTTATGAAGGTTGGGGAACTATCGTAGGCGGACAAGCGGATATCGCTAATGAAGTTCCGGTAGAATTTAATAAACGCGGTATTAATACCGTTGCTATAGCGCCTTTATTTACTTCAGAAAAAGATAGCGCAATAAATTTCGCCCTTCTTCCTATAGAAGGAGAACCCAACAAGTTTAAATATAATTCACAAAAATTCAATAACACCAATGCCCCGACTTTGGAAAAAATCTATGATGGTAAAATGGATGACGGCAGTTATATGCAGGTTTATGCAGCGGATGTTCCCGTGAAAGCTAAAGAAGGTGAACCTCAAACACAAAAGGTATTGTATCTTCATGACGACGGTGATTTCTTTGACCTTGGCTTGATACCTAAAGTTAAAGATATAAATATCTATACAGCTAAAGCTCATGAAGAAAGAACAAGAATAGCCAAATTTAACAAAATGACATACGAACTTATTTCTAAAGTTAAGAACGGCGAAATCAAACTGCCTGATGGCGTTGAACTTAAAGCCCCTGACAAAATTATCGGGCATGAAGCATGGCAAACCTTCGGTTTGTTGGCAACAATGCGTATGCTGTCAAGAGCGGAAGAATTTGACGGCATTAAAACAAAAGAACAGGGCGAATATTTAAGAAACCTCGCCAATAATACCCTTACTATTATTCATAATATAGGTGAAGGCTATCAGGGCAGAAACTGGAATGAGCCTGAAACAAGCCAATTCTTTAATGTACTGTACGGCAAATATGCAAAAGATCTTGTATCAAATCTGTTTCTTGATGATGTAAAAGGTGAAAAATTCTACGGAACTCCGCTGCAAAGAGTAGGTTTAGCAGCCAACCATTTGAATGCGGCACAAGGGGCTCTTGCTCTTGCTACTAAAGTAGGTCCCGTTTCTGCAGGGTACAAAAAAGAAATTATAGAAAATAAAATGAGTGGTGAGCTTGACCCAATGATGGTGTTAAGAAATAAAAATGACGGTGTTGTCGCTATGCCTAACGGTGTTAACAGAGAAAAACTTGTTTTCACTGACCAAAATGTGAATGAGATTAATAAAGCCATATCAAAAGAAATTGCGTCAGGCATGGTAGAGCCGGTAAAAGCACATGCCAAAACAGCAGAAGAAATTGATAACCTTAATCCCCAAAATGCCGACATGATTAAAAAATTCATGGAAGAAAAGAAACATAATAAAAAAGTATTTATTACATTGCTAAAAGATTTAATAGACAGGGCAAAAGCTCCTGAAGCAAAAGACGTTAGATCTCCTTTGCTGGGTGGACCTGCAATTTTCCACGGTGATGTAAAACTTATAAATCTTGAAGGCGTTAATGAAGATACACCTGTCTTTACAATGGCATCGAGGATGGATGCCCAAAAGGGTTTTGATACAATGGCGGAAACCTTCAAAAATATTTATGAAAATTACGAAATGTACGGATTAAAAGAAAAGCCTGTTTTAATTACATCAGGTGGCGGTCATGCCGAATTAGACGCTCACATGGCTAAAGTTAAAGAATCTTTGGGTGAAGCCGGAAATAGAATGGTATTCTTATCTCAAAGAATGTCAGAGGCAGGTTTAATGTTAATGTCAAATGCTTCTACCATAGCTATGCCGAGTGACTTTGAGCCGTACGGAATATCCGATATTAAAGGCATGTATGCAGGGTCTCACGTTGTTGGTAACGCTGTGGGAGGCATGATTCCGACGCCCGGAGTATCGAGAAAGATGTATGATTACAATAATTCACAGGATAAAGATAGAGCAAATTCGCTTCTTGTTCCTAACGATCAATATATTCCTATGTGTACTGTTTCTGATGATAAAAAAGCAGAAGTAAGAAGAAGCAACGCAAATAAATTAACAAAGTATGTCGTTCAAAGTATCAAACTATCGCCTGAAGAAAGGGCAAGACTTGATTTGAATGCGTTGAAGACCAACGTAAGCTGGGATAAAGGCGCTCTTGATAATTATATTAATGTATTAAAAATCGAAAAGTAATCAAATAATCAGATTAAACTACAAAAAGCCGTTTTGAACTAAAACGGCTTTTTATGTATTGTAAATTTTTTTGTAAATTACTTGCATTAGAAAATAAGTCATGAGATATTAAAAAGAAATGCGGAGGAAAGGCTATGCTGATTAGAGAACATAAGTTCTCCATTACGAAAAGACATATCGAAAAGTTCGGTAGTCATGCTTCTTTCCCTTCCAGCCCGAACTATCTTAAAAATCATGATTCGGTTTCAAAAAATTCAAAAGTTATACTAAAAGAGTCCTTAAATTTAAATTCCAAAGAATTAACATTTAAGGGCTCTTTTTTAGGTTTTACAAACCGCTATACAAAACAGTTTACAAATTTGGCTGAAAATTCTAATCTTTTACAAAAATCATTGGGAGTGGATATAGCGGAAAAAATTCAAACTATTATTTCAAAAACCAAAAAGGGGATAGGGCGGATAAGGCTCGATGGAGATTCTATCTCATTTAAAGAGAAGGGCATTTTAAATTTATTATCAGACAGTATTTTATATCCAATCGTTAAGCTTCCGTTTCAACTTTTGGATTTTTTATTAACTTTGCCCCTTGTTAATAAATTAAAACCAATTAAAACGCTTTATAATTCAAAATTTTTAACAGATAGAAGAATGTCTGCTATTTTTGAAAAACAGACAAACAGTCTGCAAGGCATGTTTGAATTTATGGATAAAAATGCCGAGTTGTTGAAAAATTCAGACCCTAAGGCTGTAAAAGAATTATTAATTAATGCGTCCAAGATGTTTGACCTTAATACAGGTAAATATAATACGGTTCACGAACGTTCTTTAAACAGAATAGTTTCAGGAATTATTCCCGCCGTGTTTTTATCTTATGATGCGCATAACCTTTCAAGAATGTGCAATGACGACAAAATAGAAGCTCAAAAAGAACAAAAGGTAAGGTTTAAACAGGAAATTACAAGAATTTTGTCCAATTCATACATTCAGTTAATCACTCTTGGAGCTTTAACAGCCTTGATTAACGGCAGCATGGGGCTTACTATCGGAGTTACTATTATTACCATTTTAGCTACCGAAGTTTATTCGAGGATTGCCAACGGTAAAAGCATAGGATTCCTTTCTAAAGAAAAGGCTAAAGAATTATCACAAGACGGCAAAATACCTGAATATAACTTTGATGCCAAATTATTTGAAACCTTTAGAGGGCGGGCGCCTTATAACACTACATTTGGTATCTTTATGAAAAAGGGTGCTTCGAAGGTAAGTTTTACAAATTCTAAAAAAGATAAAGCACCAAAAGGAAACAATGCACTTCCCCCTAAAGACGATGGCGCTCTGATTAACTTGTCTACTTTAATCAAAGCTTTCATTGGTTTAGCCGCAGGAGGGTTTATAGCAGCTAAGTTCAGCAAGACAGAATTTTATGCAAGGACGCTTAAACCTTTCTTCGGTTTCTTTAAAAACCATTACAAACAACTGGTAGAAAAACCGTTTACAATGACAAAATCGGAATTTAACACTTTAATATCTAAACTTGAAAAAAGCGGGGCTCAGACTCTGGTTGAAGAGTATAAAAATATTATGGCAAAATCCGCTACAGTTAAAGGTGAAGAGTATATTTTGAATAATATTGCACGCCCTGTAGTAAAACCGATGGTTGACCTTGCTATAGGTATTCCTAAATATCTTTGGCTTGCAATAACGGTCCCTTATAAATTAACTAATACGCTTTATAAAGCTGTTACACGACAAAAAACTATCCCAAAAGCTAAAACTGATTTGGAAATTTTGACCAATACTTTAAAAGGGCTTAAGACCAAGCTAAAACTTTCTGAAGGAGAATTTAAGCAGTATCTTGATACCCAGGTGCTTAATTCATTTAACAAAAAGGATTTTTCAAGCAGTGATAATTCAATAATATCAACACTGACCAAAGCCAGTGCAACTGTTGCAACAGGCGGTTTTCTTGTGGCTGATAACTATAATATGGTAATGCTTAAATCCAAGGGTGAGGATGAGCGCGGGGCTAAATTAAAAGCTAAAGAACGTGTAGTTCAGGAAACTTCAAGGTTATTTTACTCTACAATGTTTATAGATACTTTTAACAGAGCGTTCAGTAATGTTTATAAAGCCTCACTGATGGGAATGTCTGTTGTAACCCTGTTTAATGCTTTAATCTCAGAAGCCTTCACAAGAAAGGCGATAGGCATGCCTGTTCTTCCTCACAGCCGTGATGAAATTATTACAATGGAACATGAAAATGCAAGCAAAAAAGGTATAATAGGCGGTTACTACAGGCTAATCGCCAAATTATCAGGCAAAAAGCCCCTCTCTTCAAAGTTGCAAGAGAAGGCTGAAAAAAATAAAAAAGCAGCATAGGTTAACGAATGATTTTTTTTGAAATATAATTATTAATGTAAGATATCAAAAAAAGGAAATCACCCGTGTCTGAATATTTACTGGAAATCGGAGTTGAAGAGCTTCCATACAGTTTAATTGAGCCTATATCATCACAAATTAAAACGAATATAGAAGAAAGCCTTAAAGAAAAAAACGTAAAATTTTCTGCGTTTGAAACATATACCACTCCCCGTCGTTTGACTTTTGTTATAGGTGGATTGGAGAAAGTGCAGCAAGATACCGTTAAAGAAATCAAGGGTCCGCCTGCACGTATAGCTTTTGATAAAGATGATAATCTAACCCAGGCAGGAAACGGGTTTTTGAAAAAATTTAATGCCGCCTGTGAGCAGGTTGTCAGGGTGAATGATGGCACCGAAGAGTATTTGGCTATCAAAATTGAAGAAAAGGGCAGACAGACAGTCCATATTCTTTCGGAGATTATTCCCGAAAGTATTTTAAAAGTACAAGGACACCATTTTATGAGGTGGGAAAATCTGGAAGAGCGTTTTTCACGTCCTATAAGATGGATAGTGAGTATTTTAGACGAAGAGGTTGTTCCTTTTGAACTTGTTAATATAAAAGCGGGCAGTATTTCAAGAGGGCATAGATTTGCAGGGGGGAAATCTTTTCTAATCCCATCTGTTAAGAATTACTTTGAACTTTTAAAAGAACATAGCGTAATAATTAATTCCAAAGAGCGTGAAGCTCTTATAACACAAGCCGCTGATAAAATCGCACAGTCTATGAACGCTTCTGTTAAAATCGAAGATGAACTTTTAAAAGAAGTGGTTAACCTTGTGGAATACCCTGTTCCTGTATTGGGCGAATTTGATAAAAAATATTTAGATATTCCGGAGCCTGTAATAGTAACGGTTATGGCTTCACATCAGAGGTACTTCCCTGTTTATGACAAGGACGGAAAGCTTCTGAACTGTTTTATTACCGTTGCCAATTATTTAGGTGATGACTTTAGTAATATTAAAAACGGCAATGAGCGTGTAATTAAGGCAAGGCTTGATGATGCAATTTTCTTCTTTAACGAAGATATTAAAAAACCGCTGAGTGAAAAAGTCGAAAACCTCAAAGGCACTACTTTTCAAAAAGGCTTAGGCTCTGTGTATGACAAGGTACAAAGAATAATAAAATTATCAGACAGAATATCGGATAATTTGAACCTCTCCGCTTCTCAAAAAGAAGACGCTTTAAGAACAGCGCTTCTGTGTAAGGCGGATTTGACAACCGGTTTGGTATTTGAATTTACCGAGCTTCAAGGGGTAATCGGTGCAAAATATGCGGCAATTTCGGGTGAAAATCCTGTTGTTGCTAAAGCTGTAGAAGAACACTACTATCCTTTGGCTGCGGATGGAGATTTGCCAAGTTCAATTGAAGCTCAGGTTGTTAGTATAGCAGATAAAATCGATACAATTTGCAGCGTATTTGTGTTGAATAAAATTCCTTCAGGCTCTCAAGACCCTCTTGGGGTAAGAAGGGCTTCTGTGGGCATTTTGCAAACAGTTATGCAAAATAATCTCAAACTTGATTTAGTGCAATTATTTGGTTCTGCTTTGGATTTGTATAATGTAGCTGCGGATAAAAAAGAACAAATGCTTTCCGCCATAGAAGATTTTATTGTTCAAAGGCTGAAAGGAATACTTCATAATACTTATGCGTATGATGTTGTAGAAGCTGCTTTAGGCAGTAAAAGCGCTTTGTCCGATTTGAAGGATTTCAGGGAAAGACTTGACTTAGCCGCAAGTATAAAACAAAGTCCTCAAGTTGTTAAATTCCTTGAAACCCAAAACAGAATAGCAAAGCTTGCGCAGCATACAACGGCTTTTACAGTGGATGAAGCTTTATTTATCGCAGAAGAAGAAAAAGCCGTTTACAATTATTTTAGACAAAATTTATCAGACGGTTCCCATTCTGAAATTATGGAAGCTTTGACGGATGTAATCCCTGTTGTAGAACAGTTTTTTGAAAAAGTTATGGTTATGGATAAAGATGAAAAAATCAAGCAAAATCGTTTGGCGCTTTTAAATAACCTGAACCAAAAATTCTTGACCATAGCCGATTTTTCTAAAATAGTGTAATTATTCTATATCCACTACAAGGTTAGCTATTTCTATGTCGTCATAGTCTACATATTCGTGTTGGTCCAGATTTACACCTGTTTTTATAGTGATAATATTTTCTGCGTTAGGTTTGAGAAATTGTTTTGGCACCGGCATTTTTTGGTTATCGCCGTTAATTTTAATTTCTCCGATTTTGGTTTTGTTGATAAAAACTTCTACGGGTGAACTTGAGGACGTTCTTAGATTATTTTGTTTCAATCGTTTTGCTTCCTGCGTGTCCACACCTATTATGGAACCAAAAGTTATATATACTCTTGTGTCAGCGGCAATATCATTTACCTGAAATCCTTTTTCTATAGAAGGTCCTTTTGCTTGTGATTGAAACTGTACCGCATTGGCAGAGTCGGTAGAAAAAGAGTTATCGCCAAGCCTTATAAGATTGTCTGCAACTATTATTTCCATTGCCTTGCTTTTTTGCAGCTCGAATTTTAGATTCCTGCCCAGCTCATTACTGCTTACCGTAACCGAATAAGGTCGATAACCGTCCTTTTTTATCATTAGTATAACTTCTTTTGCTTGAGACATAAGCTGAAAGCTACCGTTATTATCGCTGAAAGCAGCTTTGTTTTCAGCGGGAATAGTTATAAGCGCGCCGCTTACCGGCATTTTGGTATCATAGTCTATTACACGGGCGGCATTTTTCAAAAAATCTTCTTTTGAAATTTCGCCGACCAGAGCCTGACCTAAACAAGGCGCGTGAAACAGCAATGCAAAAAATACTGCCGCTAATGCAATTCTCACTCTCATCATAAACTTCTTTTTTAACTTGACCTATTATGAGTTTAAAGTTTGAGGCGTTTTTTTCATTGGAAAATCTACTAATCTAGTTAGGCATAAAAAAATATTTATGCTATTATTTCGACAGAAGGGCATATAGTGTGGAAATAATTTAATGCGAATAACAGAAGTAAAATTCCAATCCGTAAAAATTATTTATAAACCGTCGGTTAATCAGATTAAAATAGGTGATTTTTTAGAGCTTGAAGAATTTAACGTTAATGTTATAGCTCAGGTTGTTAAAATTGCCGTTTCTTCCATAGATAATGATTTTAATACCGCCTATTTGAATATAATTTTGACTAAAAAACAGGGCAAGTTTTTGAGCTGGCATGGAGAAACCGTTTCCAAAAATGCTTCCGTAGCGTTTGTTTCGCCTTATTTTTACAGCGAATATCTTAATATTGAAGACTTTAAAAATACACTTTGTTTCGGTAATATTTTGCAATTTACCGCTAAAAAACTTTATCTTCCGTTATCGAAATTTTCAGCACCGGTTTTTATAGGTTTTGACAGACAAAAAAGCCTGAATGATTTGGCAGAAAAACTTGTGAGTGAATTCAGCCGTTATGATGAATTGCTCTTGCTTTTGGACTTTAAAGGCAATTGTGAATTTAAAGGTGCAGAAAGGCTTGTCGCAGGCGCGGATATAAAACTGCCTCTTACGTCTTCTGTCATTGACGATATTTATGCGGGAATATTGGAAGGAATTTCGCTTGAGAGCAAGGCTGTTATTGAAGATGTGTTTATAGAAGTAAGCAAGTATGCTGACGAATGCAAGAGCGGGTTTATACCATTTTCTTCATTTAAAAGCGTAGTTAATGATATTTACGAAAAGTTAAAAATCCCCCAGCTTGTAATTCTTAAGAATAAACTGATTAAGTACGAAAAACTCAATCTTTTTGCGGATAAAGAGAGCGAAGTGTTCGGTTTTTTTGATAAATTAAAAAAAGCTAAAACCCTTTGTATTGATTTTAGCGAAATACCTTTAGAATGGCATAAAACTTTTATGACTAATTTTTTAAATATGAACCAAAGGCTAAAAAATAACTTTTATATGTACGTCTGTCTGGATGAAGAGAATTCCGATAATAAGATTATTAACAATCTTCTTTTTAAAACCGCAGCTACAGGCTTGAAGCCCATAATCGCTTCTAACTATAAATACATACAGATAGATAATATTATAGATTTTTCCAAAAATATTATTCTTTTAAAATCACATACCCAGTTTAATAAACAAAACGAGATATTTAATTTTATAACAGCTCTTCCTGAAAATGCCTTTTTGATTAGTGGCGAGCTTACAAAAGATTTATTCATGCTTGTTGATATGAGCAGTGAAGTTACAGAAACCGAAGAAGCTCAAACAACAACCGTAAAAATCCCTGCCGTAAACCCTGATATTAATATAGAAGAGGGTCAGGAAATTGATTTTCTTCAAAAAGAGATTGATATAGATGAATTCCACATGAACAAACATTTTGATGAAGTTTTTGAAGATGATAAACCCAAAGAAGTTCCTTATGAAATTGAAGAAATTACCACCGGCACGGAAGAAGTTTTGCGGGAAGAATTTGACAGCGAACTTGTCTTTCAAGATGAAGAATTAACTGTCGAAGAAGAATTCCCGGAGCCTGAAGTTGTAGATACGGAATGTATTCCCGCTTATTCTGAACCTGATACATCGGAAATCACACCGGCACCTCATCAGGAAGTCATACCCCCCGCGGGCAATATCTTTGAGGATGGAAACGATGAAAATGATTTTGATACGGAAGTTGTTGAAAATATAGAATTCCCGCAGGATGATTCACTTGTCAACCTTGAAGATATGGAAGCAGAAGAGGTTGATTTGGATGAATTGGATTTTTCACAAGGAGAGCAGGAAGAGGATGTAGATGCTGATGTGGCGATTAACTCTATCCCTGTTGTGAAACAGGGTGAAGAGCCTCAAATTGACACTAACGATGATGAATTTTTAGACCTTTTGCAAGAGGATGATTTGGATATAGATGATTTTGATGAAATAGCAATCGATGGGCAAATGGTAGAAGAACCTTCCGGATTACCTGTATATTCTGCCGATTATGACGAAAAAGAAGACAATACCGATAATACAAACAAAATAGAAGAAGGCATGCTTGTAGAACATCAAAAGTACGGCAGAGGTATTGTAAAAAAAATAATTACCCATGGTAATAAACAGTTATGTAGTATCAATTTTGATGAGTTTGGGAGAAGATTATTAGACCCTGATATTTCTCAACTTACTATATTAAATTAGAGCAGATAAGGCATGCAGCATGGGTTTAAAAAGTGTCTGTTTTACGTTAGTATATTTTTGTAAAGATATTGAATGTCAACTAGCAAGTTATTTTTAGTTCTTTTTTAATATAAGGGGCTGGCAAATTGCAAGAAAACATGGTATTATTCTTGTGTAAGTTGCTAAGTTGGAATTTTACTATCCTTGGACTAAATAGGAGGTCATCTATGGTAGCTCTATTGAAAAGAGTACAGGCAAAGAAAAATGCTCTGAAAGACGATTATTTTGGACGTTATCTGGAGAAAACAACTGAAAACACCACTGTTAACGGAAACAGGGTGGCGAAGAAACTTTCGTGGTACAAACGTATTTTAGGACTGTTTTAATAAAAAAAGAGCTTTGGCTCTTTTTTTATTGTCTGAAATAAGATATTGACCGATTGTTTTAGTTTGATTGCAGATAAGAAGTGTTTGCAGTATATTAAGCGTATGATTAAGCCGAAGAAATCCATTGCGAATATAGAGAGCTATCCTGTCTTCGATGGGCAGGAGGAGTGGCTGCTTAAATTAGATTTCAATGAAAATCTTATAGGACCATCCAAACGGGTATTAAATGCAATAAAAAATATTGATATTAAAAACATAAAATTTTACCCTAAATACCGCGAGCTTATAAAAGAACTTGCCCTTTATAATCATATTGATGAAAGTTATATTTTGCCTACAAACGGGGCAGATGAGGCTTTGAAGTATGTTTTTGATGCTTTCGTAGAATCAGGTGATGAAGTATTAACGGTTACCCCTTCATTTTCTATGCCAAAAACTTACGGTGCAACGAGCGGTTGTGAATACAAAGAGATTAACTATGTGAAAAAATGGGAATTTCCCCTCAATGATTTTTTAGATGCAATTAATGAAAAAACAAAACTTATTATAATCACATCACCTAACAGCCCCACGGGTGAGCTTATTTGTGATGAAAGTCTGAAAAAAATTATAGCTAAAGCACAGCACTCTATTATCTTGATAGACGAAACTTATGCAACTTATGCTGATGTAACCTATGTGGATTTGGCTAAGCGCTATAATAACGTAATAGTAATTAAATCTATGTCAAAAGACTTTGCTTTGGCGGGTTTACGTCTGGGTTATATAATTGCGGATGAGAGTCTGGTTAAAACAATAAGAAAAATTATTTCGCCGTTCAGCGTTAATTCTATTGCCTGTTTGGCAGGAGTTAGCGCTCTTAAGGATTTGAAACACCTTGAATATATTAAAAAAGAGGTCGATAAATCTAAAAAATATTTGACAGAAGCTTTGGCTTCTTTTGCAAAAGTAATTTATCCAAGCTTTTCAAACTTTTTATGTATAGATTTTGGTGAAAGAGCAAAATTTATTTATAAAAAACTGCTGAAACAAAAAATTAAGACAAAGCTGTTTGAAAAAGGAGAATTAAAAAATCACTTCAGGCTGACTATTTGTGATATAAAGGGAGCAAAAAAACTTGTTAATGCGCTTCAATCGAGAGAAATGATAGTTTTTGATATGGACGGAGTTTTGGTTGATACCTCTCAGTCATACAGGATGGCTGTTAAAAAGACATACGAATTTTTTGCAAATAAAGAGATATCTTTTGATAAAATAAGCGAAGCAAAAAACAAGGGCGGTTTAAATAACGATTGGGATTTGACGGAGTTTTTGCTCAAAGAAAAGGGGCTTGATATTTCCAAGTCAGAAATTATTGAAAAATTTCAGGAGCTTTATTTAGGCGAAGATTACGACGGTTTAATCTCTAACGAAAAGTGGCTTATATCAAAAGAAAAATTGGAAGATTTGGCTAAAGAGTATGATTTAGCAATTTTTACGGGCAGACCAAAGGAAGAAGCTCTTTATGCCGTTAAAAAAGCAGGGGTCGAAAATCTTTTTGAACCCGTTATAACAATGGATGATTTACCAAAAGATAAACAAAAACCGCATTGTTCGGGTTTAGAGAAAATAAAGACAACAGCACTACCGACAGCATTATATTATTTGGGCGACACGCCTGATGATATGATTTGTGCGGTATCTGCCAATGCTTTTCCTATGGGGGTTTTACCTCCTCAGGATAAAAGCGTTGAACTTGAAACTCTTTTGAAAAACAACGGTGCTATGGTAGTATTAAAGAACACAGAAGAATTAATCGACTTTTTGGAGCAGCGCTAATGAGAGAAGCAACAGTTATAAGACAAACCCTTGAAACCGAGGTTAAAATCACTCTTAATCTGGACGGTACAGGTAAAAAAAATATTTCCACACCGTTTAAATTTTTCAACCATATGCTGGAGCAAATAGCTGTGCATGGCTATTTTGACCTCGATATCGAGTTGAAATCTCTTGACGGCGACTCCCACCATGGTATTGAAGATACGGCAATTGCCCTGGGCGATGCCTTTAAAAAGGCTTTGGGTGATAAAAAAGGAATTAACCGCTACGGCAATTTCTTCATCCCTATGGATGAGGCTCTTGTTCTTACGTCGCTTGATTTTAGCGGAAGGGCGTTTTCTAATACGGATTTGAATATTAAAGATGAGAAAGTAAGCGATTTTGAAACCATACTTATAAAGCACTTTTTCTCAAGTTTTGCCTCGGCTGCCGCTGCAACTCTTCATATAAAAGCTTTTTACGGCGAAGATACCCACCATATTATAGAAGCGGCATTCAAGTCTTTTGCCCGTGCGCTGGCTCAGGCATGTGAAATTAACCAAAAGTACAAGGATATAATGCCCTCTTCAAAAGGTATTTTATGATTCGTGTTATTAACTACGGCGGCGGCAATGTGAGGAGTGTTACCAACTTGTTGCAATCTTTGGGTTATGACTTTGGCGTTTCATCAAAAGAGAGGGAAATTTTGGCTGCGGAAAAAATCATTTTTCCCGGACAGGGGCATTTTGGTCAGTCTATGAGTGCGCTGAAAGAATGCGGGCTTGATTTTACCATTCACAAAGCTGTAGAAAAACAAATTCCTTTTATGGGGATATGTGTCGGGCTGCAGGTTTTGTTTGAAACAAGCGCAGAAGCTCCGGGAGAAAAAGGGCTGGGGCTTTTTAAAGGCAGTGTTGTGAAATTTACGGAAGGGAAAATCCCTCAAATAGGCTGGAATAAAATTAAAACATTGCCCCCTAATACGGTATTAAGCGATGACTTTTATTATTTTGTAAATTCTTTTTATGTGAAACCGCGGGATGAAACTATTGTTTCTTCCGTTGCAAACTACCATATTGATTTTTGCGCTTCCATAGAGAAAGAAAATCTTGTTGCGATGCAGTTCCATCCGGAAAAAAGCGGCGAAGCCGGTGTTAGCACGATAAAAAACTGGCTTGAAAAATAATATAAGATTTCTGATTTGTTCAGTGGTCTTAATATGTAAATTTTTGCATAATAAATCATTTTTTGTGGCTGCCTTTAAGTTACAATAAAAGGACGGGCATGGAACGGGATATATTTTAGTTTAGGTTGAGAGGTTAGTTTGGCTAAAGCAGAAAAAATACCGCCGCAGAGCATAGAAGCTGAAGAGAATGTACTGGGTGCATTGCTTATAAATCCGCATGTAATACCAAGGATTGTTGAGATTTTAAGCTCTCCCGATATATTTTATGACCCTGCCCATGGTCAGATTTATGCAAGTATTCTTGATTTATTTAACAATACAAGACCTATTGATATTATCACGGTGTCAGAGGACTTGAATACCAAAGGACTCCTTAAGTCTGTCGGCGGGCGGGCGAAAATTAACGACCTTGCTTTGCATGTTGTTACAACGGCAAACGCGGAATATTACGCAAAAATCGTTGCGGAAAAGTCTTCTTTACGCGATTTAATCAATGCAGGCGCCGATATCGTGGAAATGGCCTATGAAGAAGGTCAGACAGGTACTGTGCTGGAACTTGCCGAGCAGGCGATATTTTCTATTGCACAAAAAAGAACTAAATCAGACTTAATCCATATCAAAGATATTGTAGGCGATTCTTACGAGCAGATAGAACACAGGTATAATAACAGCGGAGAGCTGGCGGGAATTTCGAGCGGATTTTATGACCTTGATAATATAACCTTCGGATTTCAAAAATCGGATTTGATAATTTTGGCGGCAAGGCCTTCTATGGGTAAAACGGCTTTTGCATTAAATATTGCACAACACGTCGGTGTAAAAGAAAAGAAACCCGTTTTGGTTTTTTCTCTTGAAATGAAAAAAGACCAGCTTGTGCAAAGGATGCTTTGTTCTGAAGCGGAGATTGATTCCAGTCGTTTGAAATCAGGCAGAATGCAGGCTAATGACTGGATTGCGCTGTCGGAGGCGATGGGTTCTTTGTCTGAAGCGCCTATTTATATTGATGATACCCCCGGGCTTACTATTACGGATTTAAGAGCAAAATGCAGAAGGCTTTCGATGAAAACCGGACAAATCGGGCTTGTTATTATCGACTATTTACAGTTAATGGAAGGTACCGTTAAAGCAGGCAATGACAACCGTGTGCAGGTTATTTCAGCTATTTCGAGAGGATTAAAAGGCATAGCAAGGGAAATTGACGTGCCGGTGCTGGCGCTTTCGCAATTGTCAAGAGATATTGAAAAACGTACCGACAAATCACCCATGTTATCAGACTTGAGAGAATCAGGTTCAATAGAACAAGATGCCGATATTGTTATGTTTATTCACAGGGAAGAATATTACGACAAAGATAACTCTAGCCCCGAAAATAAAGGTAAAGCCGAAGTAGTGATAGCTAAGCAAAGAAACGGCGCTATAGGTAAAGTTGAGCTGCTCTTCCAGTCCAGTATTACCAAATTCAAGAACAAGGCTGTCAGAACAGAAGTATTTTAATTTTTCTTTAAAAGGGAAGTTGCAAAACTCTTTTTGTGCTAAGATTTTTATAAACGGTACAAGCAGAGCAGGTTTATTATGTGGGACTATACTGATAAAGTTAAAGAATATTATACAAACCCTAAGAATGTCGGTGAAATAGAAAATCCTGATGCAGTGGGCGAAGCAGGCAGTTTGGTTTGCGGCGATGCATTAAAAATATATCTAAAAATCAACGATGAAGGTATTATTACGGATGCCAAATTTCAAACATTTGGCTGCGGTTCGGCTATTGCAAGCTCAAGCGCCTTAACGGAAATGATTATAGGCAAAACAGTAGAAGAAGCCGAAAAAATTACAAACGACGATATTGTAGAATTTTTGGGCGGACTGCCTAATGAAAAAATTCACTGCAGCGTTATGGGAAAAGAAGCATTAGATGATGCTTTTGCAAATTATAAAGGCATTGCAAAATCTCAAGACAGCTGCGATAGAACAGTTTGCCAGTGCTATGGTATTACGGAAAAAAAACTCAGACAATTAATAAGAGAACACAAAATTAAAGATATTTATGAAGCGGCTGCGGTTTCAAAAGTCGGGTCCGCCTGCGGTAAATGCAAAGAAGACGTTCAGGCAATTATTGATGATGAAAATACCGAAAAACAGGAGTCCGTACCTTTAACACAAACCCAGCTTATTATTAAAGTGAATTCTCTTATCGAAGGGTATATTTCAGACCAGCTGAGAAAAGATGACGGTGATATACAGCTTATAGAGGTTGAAGGCAATAAAGTGTTTGTAAAATTAAAAGGTACCTGCTCAAACTGTGCTATGAGTTCTTTGACGTTGAAAAACTTTGTAGAGAAAGTTCTAAGAGAACAAGTATCACCGGACATAGAGGTTATAGCAGTTTAGGGGGCGGTTATGGAAAAATGTTTAGTATACTTGGATAATAATGCCACCACTAAAGTTGATGAGCGTGTGTTTGAAAAAATGATTCCTTTTCTGACGGAAAAATATGGGAATCCCTCAAGCATGCATGAATTTGGCGGTGAGATAAGCCATGACGTAGCAAAAGCGAGAGAGCAGGTTGCTGATTTATTGGGCGCTGCAAATGATTATGAAATAACATTTACCGGCTGCGGCACAGAGAGCGCTAATATAGCAATAAAAGGCGCGCTTGAAATTAACAAGGAGAAAAAACATATTATTACGACAAAGGTTGAACATCCTTGTGTTTTAAACCTTTACAAATGGCTTGAAAAAAGGGGCTACAGGACAACTTACATCGGGGTTAACTCCGAAGGTGAGCTTGATTTGGATGAACTTAAACATTCTATAACTGATGATACGGCTTTGGTTTCTGTGATGTGGGCAAATAATGAAACAGGCGTGGTTTTTCCTGTTGAAAAAATTGCCAATATGATAAAAGAAATCAACCCTAAAACTTTGTTTTTTGTTGATGCGGTGCAGGCATGCGGAAAAATCCCTATAGATGTTAAAAATACAAAAATAGATATGCTTGGTATTGCGGGGCATAAATTTCACGCTCCCAAAGGCGTCGGTGCGTTGTATGTTCGCAGGGGAATTATGCTTCCGCCGCTTATGCTTGGCGGACATCAGGAAAGAAGCCTTCGCCCAGGAACAGAAAATGTTGCAAGTATCGTTGGTATGGGAGAAGCGGCAGTTTTAGCAAAAGAGTATTTGTATGATGAAGCGACAAGGGTTTTTGATTTAAGAAATCAACTTGAAAAAGGGATTTTATCAACGGTATTTAATGCCAGAGTTAACAGTGCAAAAGCGCTCCGGGTACCTAATACATCAAATATCAGCTTTGAGTATATAGAAGGTGAACTTATTTTGCTTCATTTTTCTCAAAACGGTATTTGCGCAAGTTCAGGCAGCGCCTGCACCAGCGGAAGTTTGGAACCCAGCCATGTTCTAAAGGCAATGGGTATACCTTTTACCGCTTTGCATGGAAGCATAAGATTTAGCCTGAGCAGATATACAACTCAGGAAGAAATAGACTATACTCTAAAAATGATACCTGATATAATAAAGAAAATTAACAGTTATTCTCCTTATCAAAAAGAGCTGAAGGAGTTATGCGAAATTCGCAAAAACAATAAAAATGCTTAATTAGGTTATGATATGAATAATTTTAGGTTACAAGTTATAGCTTTAGTTCTGGTCATTTTGACTGCTGTTTTATATTTTAGCGGTAATTTGCCTGAAACTTTTCCGTTTAAAAAAAAGATTGAAATAACTGAAATGATGGATTCGGTTTTACATCCGCTGGAAGAAATAACAAACGGAAAGGAACAGCCGGAAGAAGATTTTGCAATTGATGATAATGCTTATAATATTGAGATAAAAGAACTTTCTGAATATGACGGCAAAACCAAAGCTGAAATATATGAAATCAGGAAAGAAGCCGTTAAAAATTTGCCTTTTGAGATTAAAGATTATACCCCTGATGAAAAGGTATTCGGAAGGATACAAGATAATTTGCCCTGGTGGGGCATGCAGGGGATTATGTGCAGGGGGAGCGGACCTTACAGCGATATGGGTATGTCTGAGGAATCCCGCTTTATTAATAACCCGCTTCTTTTAATAGCTATAGATACCAATTATGCTTATTCTATAAACGGTTGGATTTGCGATGATATTTATCCAAAGCCTTTTGACCTGAAAGTTAATTCGGACAAAAATATTTTTTCCGTTAAATACAATTTAACTGATTTTATAAAAGCTACAGCGCATACTGACTGGCAAAGAGATAAAAATAGGTTTAAATATTCTTTTGATGCTAAAAATGCGCGTGATTTCGGGTACAATTACGGTTATATTTACAGTTATAAAAATATTGGATTTGCCGTTAAACCTAATGCATCGAACGTTATTTATCAGTTTAGGGATTTTATACACAGGGGCAGAAGCTGCGATCAGCCTGATGGCTGCAATAACGGTTCGCCTGAACAATTTGAACTTACGTTCGAGTTTGTTGATTTGCCTGCACATGCATATTTTAAACTATACAAAAAATTGCCTGAACATAAGAAAGACAAACCTGACGCTGTTTATAAAATAGATTTTGTCTAGCAGATATTTTTAATAAAATTAGCGCCGTTGCCGACCATTCCTACGGCCTGATTTGTAGTGGACAGACCTGAACCGGATTTTTGACCTTTATTATCTTCGCCTATTTTTTCTTGTATTTGCTGGGTTAATGTCAATCCGCCCTGTATTCCTTTGGTCAAGGTTTGTGTGCCTTGGGCAATTTGTTGGGTTCCTGTTTTCGTAAGGTTAGTGCCTTCGGCAAGTTTTTGTTCGCCTTGTGTATTTAATTTCTCACCTGTAAAGTTTAATTTATCTCCAATTTGTTCAAGTGCAGGAGCTACGGTATCTTTGAGCAGTGTACCGCCTTGTTTTACCACCTCTCCAACCGCATTAAGAGCGGCTTTAAGAGCAGGACCCACGTACGGTATGCAGCCGCAGGCATCACCTATTTTTTTAATGCCTTCGCCTATTACTTCCAGTCCTTGTCCGAGAACTTTAGTAGCTTGACCTGCAACCTTTACGGTTTGTCCTAACGTCTGAACCATTTGTGCGGCGCCTAAAATACCGTTGGCTACTTGAGTTACGGCTTCGCCTTGATTTTTTGTTTCTGTGCCTTGCGCAGCTTGAGCTTTTCCTTGGGCTTCTTGCGTTGCTAAGGGTGAAAATTTATTCAAATCGCCTTTTGCAGATGCTATTGAATTTGCATCAACAGGTTTAGCGGAGTTTTCTGCTTTATTTGCTTCAGGTGAATTGCCTCCCGGAGCCTTGTTTTCTGCTGCTCCTTCGGCTCCATCGCCTTTTATTTCCTGTTCTTTTTTCGATATAGCTTCACCCATTTGGGTTTTGTTTTTTGCATTTTCTGTATCTTGCGTGTTGCCTGCACCTTTATTTAATGATTTCGTTTTATCGTCAGCTTTTTGGCTGCTTTGAGTAGCTTTGCTACCTGCTTTTGATGCTTCAGAATTGGCTTTTGATTGGGTTTTGTTTGCGTCATTTTGACCTTTTTCGGCTTCGGCGCCTTTTTCCTGTTCTACTTCTTTGCCTGCTTCTTCTACTTTTTCACCTTGTTTTTTTAACTTATTGGCTTTAAAGGCTTTCTTCAAAGAACTGCCTGAGTTTAATTTTTCAAGTTTTTCTTGTTCTTCTTTTAATTTTGCAACGCTGTCGCCTCCGCCACCGCCACCGCCTGAACTTGCAACGGTTGTATCTGCTTTTGCCAATGTGGAGTTCGTTTTCAATGACAACATTCCGCCGTATTCATCATCGGAGTCAGCATTATCTTTATTATTGCCAAAAATAGAGTCGTTATTTTTATTTGACAGACTAAATTTATCATTACCGCCAAAAATTTGTATATCAGCAGTGCTTTCTGCTCCTTCTGTTTTTGGCGCAGTTGTTTCGGTTTCATTTTTTGAGGGCTGCAGCGTGAATTTATAATTGCTTGAAAAAATATTATCAGAGCCTTGCACTTTACCGGTGTCCGTTAATACGCTTACACCTGACGGGTCTACTGATTTTGCAGGGTTTGTATGAATATTTGAAGCATCAATGGCTTTCTTCTCATCTTTTTTTATTGGAGAAGTTGTAACATTTGTTGCGGGTTTATCCGTTATCAGTTTTTTATTTACTATCGGGTCAGCCATGCTCTTGCCTATTCTATACGATATATATATAAAGTATATTTGATTGAAAAAATTGCTTAAATATGGAAAGTAAAGTATGATTTGAAGATGATGAAAAAGATAAAGGGTTAAGAATGAAAAGATTTTTGGCAATAATTATATTTATGCTTGTTTTTTTGCAGGGTACTTGCAAAGCCCAGGATGTGAACTTTATATATATTCACGGTACCAATGACAATAATTATGCAAAGAAACAGGAATTTTCAAAGTCTGTCGCAGAATTACATCCTTACATTAAAAAAGCTTTTGAAAATGACCCGCTTGCGAAAAAACATTTTTTACGAGACGGTTATTACGTTATAGATAGCGAACCAATTGCTTTTTATTGGGGGGATAGAAGTAAAGAAGACCTGAATTTAATGGTAGATTGGCTTGATATAACAAAATTTTTTAGTCCTAAACTTGCACAAAGCGTTCGCTCAACGTTGACTTATACTTTGCATGATGCTATTTGGATTCAAAAATATAACAATATGCGCCCTGTTGTCAGAAACTTGCATTCCATAATTAATTATTCGGTTGACCAGAATGAAGATAAATTTGTTCTTTTTGGGCATAGCGCAGGTTCTTTTATAACTTTTGAGTATTTGCTTTATAAACTTCCTATGATTGACCCTATAGATTTTTTAAGACAAAGGAAGGTCAGCGAAGCCCGGCTTATGGAATACAAAAAAATATATTCTAAAAATACCTGTGTTGACGGGTTATTATTATCGGGAATTGCAAATTATCTGAGAGACGGTTCTTTTGTTTTAGTTGATAGGGACCATTTAACCGAAAATTATAAAAATATGGCAAATGTTACAAAAGATGCCTGCGTCGCGGATGGCAGTTTAAAGGGCATTGTTTTATTCGGTACACCCGTAACTTTATTTTATTCAGGATTTAATATGAGTTCAAGTAAGCTCTATTTGCATTTATTAAAATACATAATAGAGAATAATATGTTCCTTATATCTGTTAACTATGCCGAAGACCCGTTAGGATTTCCTATATCAACTAATGATAATTATGATTTGATTGCAACGTTTCAGGATAAATACGATTGTACGATAAAACCTAACCATGGTTTCCTTTATGATAAGTCCAATATACGTTCAAACAAATTCGTTGCCTCTGCACACACCTCATATTGGAAAACCCCCAAGTTATTTTCCAAGTCCATTATTGAAGCTTATAACGAGGGGTATGGCAGCTACTACGTAAATGCCATAAGGAAAAAAGAAACATCAGATTCTGATGCAATAACAGACTTAGAGCTTCTGCAAGAAAGCAAGAAGCTATATACACCGCAGAGAAAGAGGATATTCATAAGAGCGAGATAATTATTCTTCCGCTTCTTCTTCTTCTTTTATCCCAAATTCCGCTATGGCTGCTTCTATAGCTGCTTTAACTTCCGGCAGGCGGTCAGGTGAAAAAGTTACCCCTTTTTTTGTAGGGTTCCAATTAATACCGTCATCGGTTGTGTAGTAAACCCTTAAATCAAGATATTTTTTACCTTTATATTCATTTATTGCAATTTGAACCTCTTCGGTAGCGCTTCTTGGAATACTTGCTAAAATATTTGAATCAGACATTTTCATTTCTCCTTTAATTATTTAAACTATGTATTGGAGCAGGGATGCGCCCTTTTCTGTTGATAAATACAGAGTTATTAAACGAATTAACTTTCATAACGGGGGCTTCTCCGAGCAGTCCGCCAAAATAAGCGTAATCGCCTACTTTTTTGCCGGGTACAGGAATAACCCTGACAGCGGTTGTTTTTTTATTTATCATACCTATTGCCATTTCATCTGCTATAATTCCTGATATTATATCGGATGAAGTATCACCGGGAATGGTAACCATATCAATACCGACTGAACATACACTTGTCATAGCTTCAAGTTTATCAAGGCTTAGCGCGCCTTTTTCAACAGCTTCAATCATGCCTGCATCTTCGCTTACGGGGATAAAAGCCCCGCTTAATCCGCCTACATAAGAGGTTGCCATCGTACCGCCTTTTTTAACGGCATCATTTAAAAGGGCTAACGCCGCAGTAGTACCGTGCGCGCCTGTATGTTCAAGCCCCATTTCTTCAAGGATATTAGCAACGCTATCTCCTACGGCGGGTGTCGGTGCAAGCGATAAGTCTATAACTCCGAACGGGATATTTAATCTTTCTGCCAAATCTCTGCCGACAAGTTCGCCCGTACTGGTTATTTTATAAGCAATGGACTTGATTTTATTTGCTACAGCGCCAAAATCAGCATCCTTAGGCAGAGAGTGTAATGCCGCACGTATAACTCCCGGACCCGAAACTCCTATATTTAGCGCACACTCGGGTTCGCCATATCCATGAAAAGCCCCTGCCATAAAAGGGTTATCTCCCGGCACATTACAAAAGACCACTAATTTTGCGGCGCCTAAACCGTCTTTGTCAGCTGTCAGTTCTGCGCTTTTTTTTATGATTTTGCCCATTTCCCATACAGCATCCATGTTTATACCTGCTTTTGAGGATGCAACATTTACGGAAGAACACACTCTATTTGTTACCGAAAGCGCTTCGGGGATACTTTCTATTAATGCTCTGTCGCCTTTGGTATAGCCTTTTTCAACCAAAGCTCCGAAACCGCCTATAAAATCCACATCAACAGCAAAGGCTGCTTCGTCAAGTTTTTTGGCTAAAAGAATATAATCCGGCTCTTTTGCACTTTCACCTATAAGAGATATGGGCGTTACCGCTATACGCTTATTTACCACGGGGATTGAATATTCTTCTTCCGCTTCTTTTGCGTAACGGGCAAGGTTTTTGGCGTAACGGGTGATTTTTTCGTATATCTTATCCCCGGTTTCCTTTATATCGGAAGAAATGCAATCTCTAAGGCTTAAAGACAGTGTAACCGTCCTTATGTCCAGGTTGTGCATTTTTATCATATTAATTGTTTGGAGTATGGATTCTGTTCTTATGTTAAACATTGTTGAACTTCCTAAATAGTGTGCATATTATCAAAAATTGCTTTTTTCTGAACCCAAACTTCCATTTTTAACTCTTGAGCCTGCTTTTGGATAGCCTCTTTTATTTCAAGAAAATTGTAGGTTGATTTTTTTATATCACAAATCATAAACATAACGAAATAATCCTGCACAATCGTCTGGCTTATATCGTCTATATTGATGCTGTATTGTGACATTACCCGGGCTATTTCGGCAACTATGCCTACTTTGTCCGCACCGAAAATTGTTACGATGATTTTTGTGTCTTTCATATTCAACCCCGATTACTCTTCGTTATTGTCTGTTTGTTCTTCGATAAGTTCATCCGCTAAATCCTGAACTGTCTGAGAAGTTAAAGACTGTTGCTCAAAAGTTATTTGCGGGTTATCCGAGGCGGAAGTTTCAGGCAGGGTGTTTTCATCAATCTCCTTATCGTCAGGGTCAACAATTTTGTTAACAACAACAACAGTATCCCCGTCTACAAGGTTTTGTACCCTGACACCGGTTGCAGGTCTTCCCTGCTGTGATATATTACCTGCTTTTTGCCTTGAAACAACACCGTTAGCGGTTACAAGCATAATTTCATCCAACGGGTCTACTATAGTAAGGGTTGTTAATCTGCTTTGTGCGTTTTTAAACTTGGTACAGATTAAACCTATACCGCCCCTGTTTTGCGGTCTGAATTCGGATAACTTGGTTCTTTTCCCGAATCCGTCTGTTGTAATGACAAGTAAATCCGCGTCTTTGTCGTTAGGAACTATATCGCAGCCGATTAAAGAGTCGTCGCGGCGAAGCTTCATAGAGTTTACTCCCCTTGCGCTTCTTCCAAGCGGTCTTAAATCACTGATGGCAAACCTTATTGCCATACCATGGCTTGTTCCTATAATAATTTCGTCTTTTTCATCAGCTTCCTTAACCCAGTACAAATCATCATCGTTATCCAAGCCTATGGCGATGATACCTGTTTTTCTGATATTTTTGAAATTATCAAGCAGAATACGTTTAATATAGCCTTTTCTGGAAAGCATAATTAAATTTTTATCAGCACTAAATTCGCTGACAGGAACTACAGCGGTAATTTTTTCATTTTGGTCTATAGGCAAAATGTTAATAACGGGTAATCCTTTAGCTTGTCTGCCTCCTTCAGGGAAATCATAGACATTAAGGCTGTAAGCCGTTCCTTTTGAGCTGAAGAATAGCACTTTATCATGCATCATAGCGGTAAAGAAATGTTCAACATCATCGTTTTCTTTGGTCTTCATCCCGCCTTTGCCCCTTGTGGCACGGTTTTGTCTTTCAAAGGTATCCAATGCAATTCTTTTAATATACCCCTGACGGGTTATAAAAATAGCCATAGGAATATTCGGGGTTAAATCTTCTATGCTTAAACCGTCATCTTCTGCCGGAACAATTTTTGTTCTTCTTTCATCCGCATATTTATTTTTATCTTCAATCAATTCGGTTTTAATAATAGTTAAAATTTTATTTCTGTCCGCCAGAATTGCTTCGTATTCAGCGATTTTAGCCTTTAATTCCGCATATTCGGCTCTGATTTTATCCTGTTCTAAGCCTGTTAAACGTCTTAATTGCATTTCAAGAATAGCATTCGCCTGGTCGGTATCCAGCCCAAAGCGTGTAATCAAACCGTTTCTTGCTTCTTCTGCGGATTTTGATTTTTTAATAAGTTCAATAACTTCATCCAAAGAACCTAACGCAATAATTAAACCTGCTAAAATATGGGCTCTCATGCGGGCTTTTTTAAGGTCATATCTTGTTCTTCTTGTAACAATTTCTACCCTGTGTTCAATAAATTCATTCAATACTTCAGGCAGATTTAAAAGTCTTGGCTGTTTGCCCACCAATGCAAGCATGTTTACGCCAAAAGTTGTTTGCATTGTAGTGAACTTGAATAAATTATTTTTCACTACTTCAGGTTTAGCATCTCTTTTAAGCTCAATAACTATACGCATACCATCTCTGTCAGACTCATCTCTTAAATCCGATATGCCGGTCAATCTGCCTTCTTTAACGAGTTCTGCGATTTTTTCAATCAAAGCGGCTTTGTTAACCTGATATGGTAATTCCGAAACTATAATGGCTGTTCTGTCATGCCTGCCCGGTCCGCCTGAAACTTCTTCAAAGTCAGCGACAGCCTTCATTACAATGCTGCCTCTTCCTGTTTCGTAAGCTTGTCTGATACCGTTCATTCCGACTATATTAGCTGCGGTCGGGAAGTCAGGACCTTTTATATATTCAGTCAATTCAGACGATGTAATTTCAGGATTGTCAATCATTGCAATAATACCGTCAACAATTTCACCTGCGTTATGGGGCGGAATATTTGTCGCCATACCCACAGCAATACCGCTTACGCCGTTTAAAAGAAGCATAGGTAATCTTACGGGAAGCACCGAAGGTTCTTCTAAACTGCCGTCGAAGTTCGGAACAAAATCAACGGTTTCGCTTTCGATATCGCCAAGCATAGACATTGTAATAGGCGCCATACGGGCTTCCGTATAACGCATTGCAGCGGCGCTGTCCCCGTCTATACTGCCAAAGTTGCCATGCCCGTCGATTGTCTGGTAACGGGTTGAAAAATCCTGTGCCATTCTGACTAACGCTTCGTAAACCGCGCTGTCACCATGCGGGTGATACTTACCGAGAACTTCACCGACGATACGCGCACATTTCTTAAACGGCTTGTCCGAAGTCATCCCCAGTTCGCTCATTGCGAACAAAATTCTGCGGTGTACGGGTTTTAAACCATCTCTTACATCAGGCAGCGCTCTGCCTACGATAACAGACATAGCGTAATCTATGTAAGATTTTTTCATTTCTTCTCTTATATTTACAGGAACTATATTTCCATCACCAAAAAGTGTTTTTTGTTCGCTCAATTTACTCTCCCCTTAACAATTAATTTTTCTTGTTTATACCTAAATATTAACACAAGCAAGCTTTGCTGACAAATAGGTTAAGAAGAAGGAGTATTTCTAAATTTTGAAAATACTGATACTATTAATTTAGTAAATTGCGTAAGGAGAAGAACATGAAAGCTAAGTATAGAATAATTAAAGAGGTTGCTAAAATTTCAGATGATTCTGATGAAATAATTATTTTTACAAAAGCCTTTAAAGCAAAGGGAAAGTTTGTAACGGATTCCACTCTGGACGATGTTATTGCATTAAGGCATGTAAAGGTGGTTCCTGTGGGTATGGATTTTGAACATGATTCCAGTCCTTCCAAAGACGGGGAAACGAGCTGGCTAAATGTGTTTGCTGATGAGGTTGTAGCATTTAGCTTTTTGAAATAGGCAAAGTGAACTCAAAAACCGTTTCTATATCAGGTTTGCTTTTAACTTTAATTTCGCCGCCATGCATTGTGATTATTCTTTGAGATAAAAATAGTCCCAGCCCTGTGCCTATTTTTCTGAATTTTTTGGCGGTAGTGTAATATTTTTCAAAAATTTTATTTATTTCCTGCGGTTCTATCCCTTTGCCGTTATCTATTACCGCGACTTTTACGGCTGTTTTGGCGGAGGAGATTTTTATCCTTATTACAGAGCCTGTATTAGAGTAATTTATTGCGTTGGTGATAATATTTTGAAACACACGCGATATTTCGGCGGCGTCAAATTTTATTTCAGGGATTTTGTTTGCGGCTTTAAGGATTAATTGCTGCCCTTTTTTATCGGCAATAGGCTTTAACTTTGCGATTTCTTTGGCTGCCACTTCAACAATATTATTCGGTTTTTTGCGGATACGATAAGAACCGTCATCTATTTTATAAGTTTCTAATAGCGTATTTACAAGGTTGAGTAAATCATTGTTATTTTGAGCCATATTTGTCAGAACTTCTTTTTGTTCCGTTGAAATTTTGCCGAAAGCTTTATTTTCAAAAAGTTTTATAACGTTAGCTTCCGCCAGAATAGGAACTCTTAAATCATGCGTTAGCGTTGCTATGAAAGAATTTTTCATATTTTCAAGTTCTATTTGTGAGTCTATATTTTTTGAAATTACTAAAATATTTGCGGTATTGTCTTTGTTTAAAAAACGTATGGCTGATATTTCAAAAACCCATTTTAAAAATTTGAACTCCACTTTTATTTTAAGTGTTTTTAATTTTTTATTTTCAAATGTAGACGGTGTTAGTTTTTCGCCGGAATCGTAAAAGCTTATATCGTATTTTTTTAATACATCAAAAATACTTTTGCCTATTAAATCTTTTTTTGATTTGTGCAGCCATTCTACCTGTTTTGCGTTGACACGTATTATTTTATAATCTTCAGAAAGTATCATTAACCCTTCGCTCATAAGATTAAACAGCATACCAAGATATTCGGTTTTTTCGAGCAAATTAATCCGGTATTCTTCAAGCATGCGCTCTCTGTCTTCACAAGCTTCTATCATTTTATTAAAATTAACGGCGGTATTAACATTTTCAATGTTTTTGGACGTGTCGATACGTTTCGATAAATCACCGTACCTTACGGCTTTTATCACTTTATCGATATCTTTTAAAATTTTATCCGGCATAGAAAAGCCTTTTTAAGTTGTGTAACTCTGCTGTTTTATAATATAATTATTAATATAATAATACAACAATCAGATACTTGGTTTGAAGCTCAGAATTAAAGGAGTAAAAATGGCGAGAGTAATGATAGTTGATAATGTGGCATTTGAGCGCATTTCAATGAAAGACATAATATCAAAAGCAGGGCATGAAATTGTAGCGGAGGCGCTTACGGGTAGTGAGGCCATAAAAATGTATCCTGTGTGCCAGCCTGACTATGTAATTATGGACATAGCCATGCCCGATGACGATGGAGTAGCGATTTTGAAAGAAATGCTTCAAAAATACCCGGAAGCCAAAATCTGTATATGTACAGCTTTGGCGCAGCAGGCAATAGTTATAGAGGTAATACAGGCAGGGGCCGTGGATTTCATAGTAAAACCTTACAGGGCGGAAAGAGTTAAGCAGTCAATAAGAAGGGCGTTAGAACAATGATGAAAAAAACATTTTTCTGCATGGTTATTTTGGCTGTTATGATTTGTTTTTCCGGTGCTGTTTTAGCTCAAGAAGCAAGACCTGTTATGCAGCCGTTAAAACTGGAGCATAAAAATAAAAAAGACTACCAATACGGCGATTTTAAGAAAAATTATAAGCCTGTTTCAAATACGGAAGCTAAAGGTGATTTTAGTAACGAAGCGCAATATCCGGCTAAAAAAGAAAAATCCGTGTTGGATATTTTTGTGTCGCTTACGTTTGTCGTTCTTTTGATTTTGGTTACAGCGTGGGTTTATATCCAGTTTAAACGTATTAACCCTCAAAGCCTTCTTAGCGGCAAGTTTTCCAAGCTTGATGAAGACACTTTTAAGATTATATCTTCAATGCAGCTTGGGGCGGGTAAAAGTATTTACCTTATTGAAATTAACGACAAACGTTTAATCGTGGGAACTACACCCTCAAGCGTTAACTTGCTCTCCGAAATGGAGAAAAAAGACGAAAATAAAGCTATGACAGATGAATGCATAGAAAAAATATTTAAAGACAAAGCGATGGATTTTGAACAGCTTGACCAAGAAGTAAAAGAATAATGTCAGATAACAAAGTTATTTTAACCGAACGCAAAAACCATGATACCGTTAATATAGACTTGGCTTCTTCATTGGAAATAGCGCAGATGATTTCTAACGAGGACAAAAAAGCGGTTGAAGCCGTCGAAGCGCAAAAAGAAAAAATTGCGGAAGCAATAGATTTAATAACCGAAAAAATCCTTAAAGGCGGCAATTTGTTGTACTTTGGGGCAGGCACAAGCGGACGGCTGGGGGTATTGGATGCTTCTGAGTGTCCTCCGACGTTTGGAGTTGAGCCTGAACTTGTATACGGTTATATCGCAGGAGGGGATAAAGCTCTAAGGACTGCAATAGAAGGTGCGGAAGATGATTTTGAACAAGGCGGGATTGATTTTTTAAATTCAAACTTTAATGAAAATTCCGTTGTTGCCGGAATAAGTGCAGGCGGTAATGCGCCATGGGTTTGCGGGGTATTGTCTAAGGCAAGAGAAAATAATATTTCTACCGTAGCGATAACATGTAATAGTGAAGCAAAGATTAAAAATCTCTGCGATATTTTTATTTGTCTTCTGACAGGTGAAGAAGCAATTACAGGCTCTACAAGGATGAAGGCGGGAACGGCGCAGAAACTTGTTCTAAATATGTTATCCACGGGAGTAATGGTCAAAACAGGCAAAACGTATCAAAATTATATGATAGACCTTAAGCCGACAAATGATAAACTCAAAGACAGAGCCGCAAGGATTGTATCAGAGCTTGCGAATGTAGATTATAACGCAGCCTGTGAAGCTTTGATTTTGACAAAATACAATGTAAAAGCTGCAATTTTAACCCTGAAATATAATTTTAGTTTAGAAGAAGCTTTGCATATGCTAAAATTAAATGACGGTATTTTAAGGAAAACAATAGTTTATATTGATAAGGAGGGTTCTTATGAGAAATAAATTTTCATTGTTGATAATATTTGCTTCAATTTTGCTGTTTAGCGGATGTGAACAAAATCTTTCCAATCTTGATGTTCAAAAATTGAATGAAAAGGCGCAAGTCTATATGGAACAGGGTGAATATGATAAAGCCATTGCCAGATTAGAGTCGGTTATAGATTTGAATGACACTTTATATCAACCTTATTACAATCTTGGTATTGCTTATAACGAGAAAAAAGATTATAAAAAATCAATAGAAGCTCTTGATAAAGCAATTAAACTAAAACCGGATTTTTCTGATGCATATTATGCACGTTCGATTTCTTATGAATCGGCCGCATTTGCAATTATAAACGGCGAAGAGGACGAAAATTCCGAAGAGGTTTCATCCTCTGATAAAGCGCCTGAACTTACTATAGAACAAAAAGCTTTTGTAGCTGAATATTTTGAAAAATCAAAAGCCGACCTTAATAAATACATAGAGATTTTAAAAGACCCTAAAGATGCTTCGGAAGTCAAAGAACGGATTTTACAGCTTGAAAAAGATATAGAAAAATACAAAGGGAATCATTAATGCTTTCTTCTCCGGGTGCAATTGCCATAAGTACGCCGTTTATAAGTATATATTGGTATGGTATTATTGTTGCGTTTGCGTTTTTTATAGGGCTGGGTGCTGCCGCTTATTTTGGCAAAAAAATATACAACGACAATAATGTCATTGAAAATATTTATGAAATTGCCTTTTGGGTACTTTTGGGCGGAATAGTGGGGGCACGTTTGTATTTTGTGCTGTTAAGTCTGCCTTATTACCTGCAAAATCCGGTTGAAATACTAATGATAAACAAGGGCGGCTTGTCCATTCATGGCGGCTTGTTAGGCGGTATGATTGCAGGGTACTTTTATATCAAAAAGCATAATTTGAGCTTTTTTAAGTATGCGGATTTATTTGCACTTGCTTTGCCGTTGGGGCAGGCGGTGGGAAGATGGGGGAATTTTTTCAACTCTGAAGCATTCGGCAAGCCTGCTGATATTTGGTGGGGGGTTAAAATCCCTTTAGAAAACAGACCCGAAATTTACAAAGCTTTTGAAGTCTTTCATCCTGCTTTTTTGTATGAGAGCCTTTGGAATATTTTTATATTTTTGGTTTTATATTTTGTAATTAAGAGGTTTTTTATTGCGAAAGAGGGCATAGTATTCTTTTCCTATTTACTTTTGTATTCCATAGGAAGAATACTTATAGAAACTGTAAGGGTTGACAGTGTTCTAAATATACTGGAGATACCGGTTGCTGTTTGGGTGAGTTTGGTTCTTTGCGCAGTATCAGTCGGCGGTTTATTTATAAGTTTAAAAGAAAAAACAGACCCGAGCTGAGAAGCATAATAATTGATGAAAATATTAAGAAATAATATACCGCATTATTGCCTCTGGTTGACTCAATAAATCTGGGCTCGCCGTTGTTAATTGGTTTTATTTCTTTAAAATGCTCATAATCATACTGACAAAAAGGGCATAGTTTTATTTTTTCTACAGGTTTTTCCTGGTTGTGTAAAAATTCTTTTTCTAAATTTTTATGGATTTCATGGTTTTGGGCATAGAATTGGAGTATTTGGTAAATAAAAGGCAGTCTTTCTTCTTTTGTTTTGAAAATTTTTTTCATAAATTGTTTCCCCTTTTAATCTAAGTAATTGTTTAAATCCTCTTTAAGTTTTGAGCGGGCTCTTGATAAACGTGATTTAACGGTATTAATATTAATTTTTTCTTTTGAAGCTATTTTTTCATAAGATAACCCTTTTAATTCACGTAATATAAGCATATCTTTTAATTTAACCGGCAAGTCTTGTATTGCGATTTCTATTTTCCCCTTGAGTTCCTCGGCAAGAGAAAATTCGATAGGTGTTTTATCGGTATCAGGTACTTCTTGAAGCGCTCCGATACTTTCAGGTAAGAAAACCGAATGGAATTTGCTTTGTCTTTGTTTTTTTCTTAAAAAATCCAAAAACACATTATTTACTATCCGATTTAACCATGACTTGAATAAAAGCGGGTTTTTCAGGCTTTTTATGGATTTTGTCATCTTCAAAAAAACCTCTTGGGTTAAATCAGGTAAATCATCAGCCTTGGTTTTTTGAGCATTGAAATACTTGTAAATACTGCTTTGCTCTTGTCTGATAAGTTCTTCCAATGCTTTTTTGTCATTTTGTTGAGCAAGCTTTACCAACTCTATAAGAGATTTGTCTTTGTAATCTGTCATAATTAACTGCCTTAGTCGATATTAACAAATTACGATATTTGTGGTGAAAAATGTTTGCTCTTTGTTATATAATCATTAGGTAATAAGCTCGTATTGAAAATAGCCCGATTCGGCTAAATTTAAAGAGGATATGAAAAGAATAATTGATGTGAATGTTAATCGTGCAACGGAAGCACTTAGAATTCTTGAAGAAATTTCAAGGTTCTATCTTAACGATGAAAACTTTTC
Source organism: Candidatus Gastranaerophilales bacterium (assembly GCA_028696075.1). NCBI lineage: Bacteria > Bacillati > Candidatus Melainabacteria > Candidatus Gastranaerophilales > Candidatus Gastranaerophilales bacterium. Next base: position 46,193 of record JAQVHS010000009.1, on the reverse strand, counting down.
ACGTGAGTTAAAATTTATCAGGCATGAAATTTCTGATGCGTCAGACAAAGCATATAATGCTTTGTTAAATTCAAGAGATGTAGAAAATGATGTCGGTACTGATATTAAGAACCCGACAAAACGAAATGACCTGATGAATATATTCAAAGCTAATTTTAAAAGATTAGAGCAGTCATTAAGGGTTTTGAGCGAATATGCGCCTTTATGCGGTATGAATTTTGAAACATTTGAAAAAAGCAGGTATGCATCTTATACATTGGAGAAGAAAATGTACGAACAACTTCAAAATAAATTAAATAAATACAGACTGGAAGATAAGAAGCTGTATTTGGTAACCAATTCAGATAAATTTGACACTGAAGACGAGTTTTTAAATGCCGTAGCCTCGGCGCTGAAAGGCGGCGTTCAAATAGTTCAGCTTAGGGAAAAGACGGCAGATGCGGCTAAAATAATAAGATTGGGTAAAAAGATAAGAGAACTGTGTTCTATTTATAACGCTTTGTTTATAGTGAATGACAGAATTGATATAGCACAAATTACCAAGGCTGACGGTGTGCATTTAGGGCAGGATGATGCGGATATTAAATCCGCCCGTGCAATTCTTGACCACAATACAATAGTAGGCATTTCCACACATTGCCCCGAACAAGCACTCAAAGCTGTTCAAGACGGTGCTGATTATATCGGGGTCGGACCTGTTTTTGAAACACCTACCAAGGCGGGAAGACAAGCTGTAGGGCTGGAATATGTTGAATGGGCTGTTAACAATGTTAATATTCCGTTTTTTGCCATAGGCGGTATTGACACGGAAAATGTTAAGATGGTTACAGGTCTTGGGGCAAAAAGGGTAGCGGTAGTCAGAGCTGTGATAAATGCCGCTAATCCGGAGACTGCTGCTGAAACCTTTACAAAATTTTTGCTTGAATAAGGGCTTTATCCATGCTTTTATAATTTAAGCATAGAGAAAAGGAGTCAGCTGTTGGGAAAATCCAAATTAACAATGTTTATACTTCTGAGTTTAATTTTGGGTGTTATGTGCGGATGGCTATTTCCTTCTTTTTCAGTTAAACTTGCTCCTTTAGCGGACGGTTTTTTAAGACTTATTAAAATGATTATCGCCCCTTTGATTTTTTCAACACTTGTTGTGGGAATAGCCGGACATGGCAATATGAAGGGGATAGGCAAGCTGGGGATTAAAACCCTGATTTACTTTGAGATTGTAACAACCATTGCACTTATTTTAGGTTTGGTTTTTGCTAATTATTTCCATCCCGGAAGCGGAGTGAATATAAGCGTGTCCAAGGCAAGTATGAATGTTGTCGAGCAAATGCAAAGTTCTGCACATACTGTTAATACTGGCAATATTTTACATGACACGATAGTTCACCTTGTTCCTGAAAGTGTTATACAATCAATGGCACAAGGTAATATTCTTCAAATAGTGTTTTTTGCGGTATTTTTTGCTATTGCACTCGCTTCTATAGGTGAAAGAGGTAAAAATGTTACGGCTTTCTTAAGTTCTATCGCGGATATAATGTTTAAAGTTACCGAATATGTTATGTATTTTGCGCCTATAGGGGTATTTGCCGCTATTGCAAATACGGTAGGTCAAAACGGTATATCCGTGTTGACGGTTTATGCCAAGCTTATCGGAACATTGTATTTAGCGCTTATTGTATTTGTGATTTGTGTTCTGCTGATAGCGTGCAAAATAGTCCGTATCCCGTTCTTAAGCTTGCTTAAAGTTATAAGAGAACCTGCTTTGCTTGCTTTTTCAACGGCAAGTTCGGAAGCTGCATTGCCTAAAGCTATGGAAATTATGGAAAAATTCGGAGTTCCAAAGAATATTGTCAGCTTTGTAATGCCTACAGGATATACATTTAATTTGGACGGAAGTACCCTTTATTTATCTTTTGCAGCGCTTTTTGTTGCACAAGCCAGCGGGATAGAGCTTACCCTTACGCAGCAAATAATGATGATGTTGACACTTATGCTTACAAGCAAAGGTGTAGCCGGAGTTCCAAGGGTTTCTTTGGTTATTTTAACGGGAACTTTAGGTACATTTAATATTCCTATTGCAGCGGTTGCGATTTTATTGGGTATTGACCAGGTTCTTGATATGGGAAGAACAACGGTTAACGTTATAGGTAACTGCGTTGCTACCACTGTTGTTGCCCGTTGGGAAAACTCTTTCTACTACGATAAAATGCATGCGTTTATTTCAAGGAATAAATAAAGAATTATCTGCGTGTATATTTTGAAATAATCGACAGAATAAAAAGCAATAAACATATCAGAACGATTATAGTCAGGTATAAATGCAATGCCCCGACCATAGAGGTAGCAATAATACCGGCTGATACAGTTAAAAGCATAAAAACAAAAACAGTACGATTGGGCGTTAACCCTGCTTTCAGCAGTTTATGGTGCAAATGTTCAGCGTCGGGAGTGAACGGGCTTTTGCCTTTCATTAACCTTCTTAATGTAGCAAAGCAAATATCAAACAAGGGTACTGCCAAAATGAAAACCGGCAAAAATATAGTAAATGCAATAGATTTCATAACGCCTACAATGGCAAGTGCAGCCAGCAAAAATCCCATAAACAAAGAGCCTGAATCGCCCATAAATATTTTTGCAGGGTTATAGTTAAATACCAAAAAGCCTGCCAAAGCACCTGCCAAAATAAAGGATATTAAGGTGCTTGTCGATTGTTCCGGCGTTACAAACAGCGCAACAGTTCCAAGCGTTACAGCTCCTATAACTCCAACCGTACCGGCTAATCCGTCGACTCCGTCAATAAAGTTCATAGCATTTGAAATTCCGACAATCCAAATAATTGTCAGAGGCAGACCCAAAACCCCAAAGTAAACATGTCCTATAAAGGGAAAATTCGCATACAGAATTTGTACACCCAGCAAATAAGCTATTAATGCGCAGCATATCTGTATGAAAAGCTTAAACTTGGCATTAAGTCCGTAGGTATCGTCAACTATTCCCATCAAAAACATAATTGTACCGCCTGCTAAAATGGCGCTTATGCTGTTGCCGAAAGGGTATTCGCCCTGGATAATAATTACTGTGATAAGAGAAAATAATGTTCCTAAAAATATAGCTATACCGCCTAACCTGGGGATAGGTTTTTTGTGTATTTTTCTCTCATCCGGAATATCATAAAATCCTTCTTTTAAGCACATTTTCCTGACCAAAGGAACAAGCGAAACGCTTATTATAAAGGCAACTACAAAACCTGTTATTTGAATTAAAGAAATATTGGGCAGTTCCATCATCTAAGCTTTCATTTCAGGGTAAAGAGGGAATTTTTTGCATAAGTCTAAAGATTTTTGTGCCAATTGCGCAAGTTTTTCTTTATTATCCGCATATTTAACGGTATCTGCAATTATTTGTCCTACTTCTTTTACAGCCTCCTCATCAAACCCTCTTGTTGTAACAGCAGGCGTTCCCAGACGCACTCCGCTTGTAACAAACGGTGATTGAGGGTCGTTCGGAACGGTGTTTTTATTTGCCGTTATATGAACTTCTTCAAGCAAATTTGCAATATCTTTACCCGTTTTACCGCTTTTTCTGAGGTCAAGAGTCAGAAGATGATTATCCGTGCCGCCGCTTACTACCTCCAACCCGTTGTCAATAAGAGTTTGAGCAAGTACTTTTGCATTTGCCGCAACCTGTTTGCAGTATTCTTTGTATTCCGGTTTTAAAGCTTCGCCGAACGCTACTGCTTTTGCAGCGATAATGTGTTCCAGCGGTCCGCCTTGAATACCGGGGAAAACAGCCTTATCTATACCCATTGCATGTTCCTCGCCGCACATAATTACACCGCCCCTTGGTCCTCTTAAAGTTTTATGTGTGGTAGTGGTGATAAAATGAGCGTAACCTACAGGCGAGGGATGAAGCCCTGTCGCTACAAGCCCTGCGATATGTGCTATATCAGCCATTAAATAAGAGCCGGCTTTGTCTGCAATTTCTCTGAATTTTTTGAAATCTATTATTCTGGGGTAGTTGCTTGCACCTGCAATTATCATTTTAGGCTTATGCTCAAGCGCTAGTTTTTCAAGTTCATCATAATCAATATAGCCTTCATCATTAACACCGTAGCTTACAACGTTAAAATACAGCCCCGAAAAATTTACCGGAGAACCGTGGGTGAGGTGTCCGCCGTTTGATAAATCCATCCCCAATATTGTATCGCCGGGTTTCAGGGCATACAAAAACACTGCCATATTTGCCTGAGCGCCGCTGTGCGGCTGTACATTAGCATGTTCAACCCCGAAAAGTTTTTTTAGCCTTTCCTGCGCAATAGTTTCAATTTTATCCACTACTTCGCAGCCGTTATAAAATCTTTTATAAGGCTTTCCTTCCGCGTACTTATTGGTTAAAACCGTTCCGCATGCCGCAAGAACAGCTTCACTTGTGAAATTTTCACTTGCTATAAGTTCTATAGTGTTTTGCTGACGGTGCAGCTCTTCTTTAATAAGTTCGGCAATTTCACTGTCAGTTTTTTTTATTATATCTAATTCCATGTTATTCTCCTCTATTTCCTTACCTCTATTATATATGCTACAGGGAAAAAGGTTTAATGAACTTGAAAATTTCTCTGACTATAGTCTTTTAAGCCAATAGGTGTATACTTAAATTGTTGGTAAAATAAAACAGTGCTTTTGTTAAAAATTGTTAACAATTAGCCTTGTGAGTAGTAAAAAAACAGCTTCACTCGTTTAATATTAACATAAGAAAAGAGTTTAACTATGATGATACATGCAGCTGATTTTAATACGGGATTTAAGGCAAGTAACAGGCTTATGGCTTATGATATAAGCAAGATGCCGGTTAACTCTTTTGCTATAAATGAAAAAGAAGATTATTATACCCCTAAAAAACGTACAAACAGCGCTTATTGGACAAAATTCTTTACAGTGGCAAGTTTTGCATTAACAGGATTATATCTGGCTCACAGAAATAATTTATTTAACCCTGTCAAACGTGAAGCACGCAAGATTTTGAGGTCGGAAGAATTGACTAACAAGCTTAAGGAATATATCTCAACGAAGCTTAATCCCGATTCTTACAATGATTTTACCAATAATTTACTCAAAAAATACGCCGGTGATAAAACAAGGACAGAAGGATTTGTTGCTGCAGCACAGGAAATTATCGGGGATGAAAAAAGATTGACCAAACTGTTTGACAAAGTTTCAAGCAGGCTTGCCGACGACGGAGAGGCGCTAAGACATGGTAATGGCTTTGTATCAGATATGTTAGACCTCTTGGGTATGAAGATAGAAAAACTTGTTCAGTCCTGTAAAAATAATAATTTGCCTTATAAAAATAAACAGGGCGAATTCATGGATAAGCTTTTTTCGGCAAATAACGGAAGCAGTGTAGCTGATGAAACTTTATTTGATATTTTTAAATCAAGAGCGGGTTCTATAGTGGAAAATTTTGTTAAAGAAGCAAATATCAGCTCTACAATTAACAAAGTTTAGTACTTCCTATTAAACTATTATTTATGATAGTATTATCTCATAGAGGATTTTTGAGTGAGGAATTAAGATGGCAAAAAAATACAATATCGGTGTGGATATTGGCGGTACCAACGTAAAAATAGCTTTGATTGATGAAAAGGGGCATATTGCTTATTCCAATAGTGTGCCAACCCGTGCGGAAATGGGTTATGAATACAGTATCAATAATATTATTACTACTATCAGAGAGTCGCTTAAAGAATCTAATAACCCTGTTGCATCAATAGGGGGTATAGGTTTTGGTCTGCCGGGACAAATTGACTCGGTTAACGGTATTGTGAGAATATTGCCTAATGTCCCGGGGTGGATTGATGTTCCTTTAGCAAAAATGGTACAAAAAGAGTTTAATGTGCCTGTAAAAATGGATAATGATGTAAGAGTTGCAACTTTGGGCGAATTGAACTTCGGTGCCGGTATCGGCTGCAAAAATCTTATTTGTTTGACCGTAGGAACAGGTGTAGGTTCAGGTATAGTTCTAAACGGGCAGCTGGTGCGCGGAGCAAGCATGTCAGCAGGCGAAATCGGTCATGTAATGGTAGAGCGCAATGACGGAGCTATTTGTGGATGCGGCTCTACAGGCTGTTTAGAAGCTTACGCGTCAGGGCCGAGCATTGTAAAAATGGCAAAAGAATATATTGCAGGCGGCAAATCTACAAAATACAAAGAAATAGCCGCAGGCAATGAACTTACGCCCTATATGGTTTATGAAGCTGCAAAACAGGGTGATGCCGTGGCAATAAGAATATTTACCATCGTAGGCGAGTATCTTGGCAGTGCGCTGGTAAGTGTAGTTAACCTCTTGAACCCTGAAAGAATTATAGTAGGTGGCGGAGTAGGTCAGGCGGGAGATTTGCTTTTAAATCCGATACGTGAAATTATCAGGAAAAGATGCATCCCGACATCTGCAAACGCTGTGGAAATTGTACCGGCTCAACTCGGTGAAAGCGCAGGGGTTGTAGGTGCAAGTATTTTAGTGGAACAAAAATAGGTAGTTAAAATGCCTGTTAAGCTTATAACCGGTGATGAAAATTACGATATTGAACTTTGTTTGCACGGACTTCGCAAACAAATTCTGACTGATGATTTTGGGTCTATCTCACACAGGGTTTTGCACACCGATGATATGAAGCTCATCATAGAAAATATCGAAACTACCCCGATGATGTTTGGAAATCTTTTGGTGGAAATCCACACTAAAACTCTTTTTACAAGGGGTAAAACAGAGGATGAAAAAAGTCTTAACCGTTTGTGTGAGGACTTGCAAAACCTCGGAGAAGCTTTGCATGTGGTTTTTGTAAGTGAATTTGAACGCGATTCAGGTAAGAAGGCGGATTCTGCGAAAAAACTTTTTAAACTTATTAAACAAATTGGTGAAGTCATTGAGTATAAAGCATTTAAACCTTATGAAACCGATAAAATTTCTGACCGGATTATAAAAACAGCTAAAGAAAAAAAGGTTATCATTTCAAAAAATGCCGCTAACCTTCTTCAACAGCTTGCAGGCTGTGAGCTTAGGACTTTAGACAGTGAGCTTGAAAAACTTCAAACTTTTATTTATCCCGAAAAAGAGATTACGGAAACAGCTGTAAAGCAGATTTGCCAAAATAATGAGAATGTGTTCAGGGTGCTTGATTTATGGCTTCAAAACGATAAATATAATATGCTTGTTGAACTGAATAAAATTTTGTCAAAAGAGCCTGCTCAAAAAATTATTGCTCTCTTCCAGACAATTTCTAAAAGATGGCTTAGAATGAAGCTTGAAGCAAGACAAAATTCACCTGCGGAAACAGCTAAAATAATAGGTGCGCATCCGTTCTTTGTTCAAAAAGAACTCGAAAAGCTCAACAGAACAAGCAAAGATGAACTCGTTAATTTAAGAAAACGCCTGAATCAGGCGGAATTTGATATGAAGACGGGAAAAACGCAGCCGAATTTAGCGTTAGAAACGGCTCTTGTATTATGATAGATGAAGCCTTGAAAACAAAATTTAAAGCCGCATCGGATTTTTTTGAAAGAGCTTTTCTGAAGAACAAACTTTCCCATGCGTACCTTTTTACCGGTAATAATTCTTTTGCGCAGTACGCTTTTGCGCTTAATATTGCGCGTATGCTTAATTGTACGGGTGATAAAACAGACAAATGCGATTGCCTCAACTGTCAATGGGTAAATGCCAACAGGCATCCCGCCGTGATAACGGTTTCACCCGTGGATTTTTATGAGGTAAACAAGGATTCTAAGCCCAAGACGGTTATCACTGTCGAGCAGGCGAGGTTTTTAAATAAAGAACTATCCAAATCCTCAGAATTTCACCGTGTGATAATTTTCACTTCAGCTAAGGAAGGTAATGAATATCAGGCGCTTTCGGAAAATATGAGAAAATTATTTAACGTTCCTGAACCTGCGCTGAGCGGCGAAGTTAAAGAACGATTTTGGCATCCTGTGCCGCTTGATTATATGACTCTGCCCGGGACAACAGCTAATACTCTGCTAAAAACCATTGAAGAGCCTAATTCAAATATAACTTTTTTCTTTTTGACAAAATCTACGGAAGATATGCTGCCTACAATTGTTTCGCGCTGTGCGCAGGTGCATATTTCATCTAACGGCTGTGCGCTTCCCGATAGCAGCCTTGCAGATGAAATATTGGCAGATTTTCCGCCCAAAAACGAGCTTGAGGCAATTTATTTAGCAGAAAAAGTAATGAGCTTATCAAAGATGCATGAAATCCCGCTTGTCAGAATTTTGGATATGCTGCAGCGCAGATTTGTTCAAACTTTGCACAATGATTTAACTTATTCAAGGAAACTTACCGCCCTTATTCAAGCGATTGAAACCGCAAAACTTCAATTAAACAGCTATGTTAACCCAGACAGCGTTTTAGAAACTATGTTTATCAATTTTATGTAAAATTTTATAAACCTAATTGGTATAAAATATCAAAAAATATTTATTTTATAAATAATATAAATATTAATGAAATGTATTGGATTTTTTCGTGCAAATACAAAAAATAAAAACATGTCAGAGTAATAAAAAAGAATTATTTCCGTTAGGCTTTAGTACGGATGAAATAAAGTTCAAAAATTCCGCTATTGGTACTAAGTATTGTTATAATTGCAATGTTGATAAATATCAATTCTCACAAATGAGTTTTAATCCAGGCAATAATATTTCTTTTTGTGGAAGAGATTTTCCTGAAAAAGCACATTGTCGGGGTATAATACATGGCACAACATTAGCTTGTGCTGCAATTTCTGCCGCTGCAGAAGAAGCCAATGCTTGCTCGATGGATGCTTTTGCACTGAGAGGAGTGCAGGGTTTTATGCTATATCTACTGGCAGATGAGCTTAAAGTTTCGAAACAAGCCTCTGTTGTATATGGAACAACGTCTTTTTTTTCCGGGGCTTCAGTTGGAGTTGGATTATCAAAAATGATTACCAGTACAGCAGGTATAGCCGCACATGGCGCTTCAGCAGGAACGGGGACTACCACCCTTACCGGTGGAACATCTAATGCTGCAATATCCGGTGCTGTAAGATTTGTCAATGGCGCTCTTAGTGCTTATATAACGGAAAGAATCGGTTGGGGATTTGTCAAAAGAGTTAACCAAGGTAGAATGACGCTTAAAAATCAGTTTGGTGAAGCTCTTACTTATGGAGCTTCTGCAGGAATGATTCATTATGGGAACGATTTAATAGGAGATTTAACAAGTTTCGAGTCAGTTTCTTCTTTATTAGCAGGAGTTGATTCTTCTAGTGCCAGCTTAGTCGGTGAATTGTATGATTTAATTCATGAAAATGGCATTGATTCTTGTTTAGGCATGTTTTTGATTAATTTAACAACAAGATACATTGAAGTACGTATAAATAGTAAATATCTTACAAAAGAACAAAAAATTGAAATAATAAAAGATTCCATACTTATGACAGCGGCTTTTTCAATGGCAGACAGGTTAGTCACCCAAGGTGCGAATCAACAGGTTCTTGAGCAAAAAGCAAAAATAGAAAATTTAATCAATAATAGCCCTGAAGATTTCAAACCGTTTATTAGAGAAATTAAATATTCTGAATTAATGCAATTGACATCTCCTTCTGCAGATATTATCAATAATTACAAATCCAAAGAATCTATCAGAAATCTTTCTGATGCTATAAAAAGTATTATGGACCAGCTTGATACATCGATAAGAACTGCCAATCAATCTTTTGAAACAAAAAAGTTAAATAAAATAAATCAGCATAAAGAAAAAATAAAAGAAAATGACCTTCTTCCAATATTATGTGATCCTATTAAATTGGAACAAATGGGTGAAAAAGTTGTTATGCCTAATTGTATAATGTTTGAAGGCTTTAATGCTCAAATAAATGAAGATTTAATCAAGTGGTTAGGAGAGAATACTGTATGTAATTTTATTCAACTAGATGCATCTGATGATATGTTGACTTTTCTTGAAACTGCTGAAAAGAATTATCAAAAGAATAAAAAAAGAACTCTTTTTTACATAAAAGGACTTGATATTTTATTAAACCCTGAATTATCAACACCCGCTATAATAGGTCATTTAAAGGATATAATGTCTTCTTGCGCTAAAGATTATCATTCCAATATTATCTTTCAAGCACAAGATGCTTCTAAACTCGATTATATTGCACTGAAGCCCCACCGCGTAACAATCATTAATACCAACATGGAGTAGTTTATGGATATTTACTTTAATGGAACAATTAAATCTGATTTTTTGGCGAAAGCTAATAACAATTCTTTTCGTGGTATCAGTATAGTTGATGTGAATAAGAATGAACACAAAGAACAAGACATATTGACAACAATAGATGATTTTATCAAAGAACTTGGTTTATTGCGTAAAAGTACCAGCAAGGAAGTTTTTGATTCTTTTGAATCACAGAAAGACTTAGCCTTGGATGGTGTTAATAAAGAATATCAAGAAATCTTGGACAAAAGAACTGTTTGGCAAAAATTTATTGATAAACAATTTCCTGTAGCTAAAGAATTAATAATATATAGAATTAAGCATCGCTGTGTGAACCAAAAAGCTAAAAAAAATGAAGAAGTAGAAGAAGGAATTAATTTAGCTACAAAAAAAATGGAATGCCTTTTAGCAGATATTTTAAAAAAAGAAAAATCAATGGAAATAGAGAGATTGAAAAAAGCTTCATTTAACCAAAATAATTTATCAGCTGCAAATTCAAGTTTTGGTTTTGAGCGAATAGCAGGTTATGATAATATCAAAAAAATCTTTTCCAAATATTTTGTAGAAAAAATCAGGCTTGAACAAGAAGGAGAACCTCAGGATATTTATGGAAGCGTATTGTTCTTTGGGCCTACCGGGAATGGCAAGTCAACTTTTGCCAAGGCTTTTGCGGATGAAACAGGTTGTACTCTTCTTACCGTAAGGTGTTCTTTGGATTCAGAGGTTAATAAATTAAAGGAAAAATTCATTGAAAGGCTTATGCAAAAGGCTGAAGGGTCAGAAAAGAACTTTCAAGCAACGGGGAAAAGATCTATTTTATTGATAGAAGAAATAGATAGAATTATAAATGATAATTACGATAAAGATTCAAATTTCATCCGCTTTTTTACTGATTTTCTTAAAACTTGTTCTGTAAAATATCACTGCACTGTTTTCGCGACATCAAATTTCCCCAGAAATATAAACCTAGATATGAAAGACAAGGAAATTTTTCCTGTAAGAATAGCAGTTGACCCTCCTGATGATAACATTATGAAACTCGTTTTGCATCATTATTTGCAAAGATATAGTGCCCAACCTATTGATTATGATGCGATAATAAAAGAATTAAATGACCAAAATAATGGCTACTATAGCAATTCTCAAATTAGGAATATTTGTGAAGCAGCATATCGTTCTAAACAAACATTACTAACTACCGGTGATGTGATAGAATTTATAAAGAATAACAGCAATAAAATAAAACCTGCCATAGACGCAGGTATAATAAAAGATTTTAAAGAGGACACTGCAACATTAATGATTAATGAATTATCAGGAGAAGTATTTTAATGCCGGTAATTAACCCAATACCATCTATTTATAGCGATTTTCGACCGATAAAAAATGTTTATTGCGATACTTCTGCTAATAACAGTAGTTCAAAAATATTTATAAATAGACCTTCAATTACACAAAAAGAATTTTGGGACACAGGTACTACATTGGCTACAACACTTACCGGACTGGGAGGAAGTGCGTTAGCTTATTTTTCTTCTAATCCCAAGGTTACTAATCCTGAGTTTAAAAAATTATCTGCCCTTGAGAACAGTTTAAAAAAAGATTTTCAACAAAAATTATCCAAGGTTGAAGCTGTTTTTGATCGTTTGTATTCCGTATTTTTAGACCCTATTACTTTAGAAAAAACATATGGGCAGAAATGTCTTTTTCCAAATTGTATTATGATAGAAAGTAAAGAATCTTCTGTAAATAGGTATTTAATTAATTGGATTAAAGAAAAAACAGCTTGTAACTATGAAACTGTTGATATTTTCAAAGATGATATTGTGAATCAACTGGAAAAAGCTGAAGAAATTTTTAAGAAAAATAGAACAAGAACTCTTTTACACGTACCGAATTTAGAAGATTCTATCAATCCTGCTCTTAGCAAACCGCATATTATAGCTACTATGAAGGATATCATGTCTTGGTGTGCTACAGACTACCATTCCACACTTATCTTTAGCACAAAAGATTCTTCTAAACTTGATTATATTGCTATTCAACCTCATAGAGTTACAATAATAACCCCTGAATTTGACAGTGCTTTTATAGGTTCTATGGAGTCAACTAAAAATAACCTTGATAAATTATCCAAAGAATTGAAAACAATATTGAAAAATACTCCAAGAAAGACTTTTGCTGTTTTGTCTTTTATTGTTTTCGGTGCAGTTGGGAGTATTTTATATAAAAATATTAAGGAAAAAATTATGAAAGGAGACAAAAATGCAAGTTACTTTTAATAACAATGTGTCTTTTTCTGCAAGGAAGTACCCTTCTGATGTTTATAGCGAATGGTTTGTTGAAAGAGTAAAAAACATGATGGATTTGCCTGATGATGTTTTTATATCGACTATTAAGAAGTTTGATGGTGCAAACTCCGGCAGAGATATTGACTATCATAATCTAAAATTTGATTTATTGGAGGAAAAAGAAAATAAAAAAAGAATAGAAAATAATAATTCTATAATAACTAAAGAAAATAGTGTATCGAGAGAAAAAAATAATTTATTTCTAAAAAATAAATTCCTGACACCAATATTTTGTGACCCAATCCAACTTGCTAAAGAAAATCATAATACATTAATTCCTAATTCCATAATGATAGAGGGTGAAAATGAAAAACTAAACGAAGAATTAATAGAATGGACTGCTAAAAACTCCAATTGCAGATTTGTAGAAATTGATAAAGACGAAGATATTCTTGAAACATTAGAGTTTTACGAATCTATGTTTCAAAAAACACGCGAAAGAACTTTACTTCATATAAAGAATTTTGATACTCTCTTAAATCCTATTCTTTCCAAACCTTATGTTATAGCTGCTTTAAAAGATATACTATCTTCTTGTTCCCAAGATTATCACACTACTATAATATTTAGCGCATCTAATGCTGCTAAGCTTGATTCTATTGCATTGCAGCCCCATAGAGTTCAAATAATTGATGCTAATTTTGTTAATGGTTCTGATAAAAAATTTGATAAAATGGAAGATAATTATGTAGACTCTTGCATTGACGAGATATATTTGGGGTTTGCGAGTGAAGGGCAAAGAACTCAGTATGAAATTTACCGGAAAAAATATGACCCTGATTTAGAGTATGAAATAAACAAGATTAAAGATAACAGCATTACAGGCATGATTGGTTGATTTATCATCAAAGATAGAAACTATGTTTATCAATTTTGTAAATAATTGTAAAGTTGACGTTTAAAAAAATATTTACGTGGAAAGCTTCATAATAGAGGTGCTTTTTAGGTTGTAGCTTTTAGGCTATAATTAATTACATTCTTTTTGTATATTTGAACATATTCTTTTTAGGAAGTCGAGTGAATACATTTTGCATAGATAATATAAAGGCAGATTACGAGGCAGTTGAGGAGAAGTTTTTATCAAACTACGCCTGCCGCAGCGCCAATTCTTTAGGTCGAGTTTATCCTGAAGAGGAATGTGCTTTAAGAACGGTTTTTCAGCGTGATAAAGACCGTATTTTACACAGCAAAGCTTTTAGAAGATTAAAACATAAAACCCAGGTCTTCCTGTCTCCCGAGGGAGATCATTACAGAACAAGACTTACACACACTCTTGAAGTGGCGCAAATTGCCCGCACTATATCAAGAGCGTTGCGTTTGAACGAAGATTTGACGGAAGCAATAGCGCTCGGACATGATTTAGGGCATACGCCGTTTGGACATACAGGCGAGGAGGTACTTAACTCTTTGCTGAAAGGCGGTTTTAGGCATAATGAACAAAGCGTAAGGGTTGTAACTTACATAGAAGATTTGAATTTAACAAGAGAAACTATTGACGGCATAGCACATCATACGGGACAACCCCTCCCTTTTACGCTTGAAGGTCAGGTTGTTAAAGCATCAGACCGGATAGCTTATTTAAACCATGATATAGATGACGCGCTAAGGGCTGGGGTTATACAATTAAAAGATATTCCCCGTGCTTGTTTGGATTTTTTGGGAACATCAAACCGTACCCGAATTTCTAAAATGGTGCTTGATATTATAGAAAATTCTTTTAACAAAGATACTATCTTAATGAGCGAAAAATGCACCGATAATATGAAAGAATTAAGAAGCTGGATGTTCAATAATGTGTATGTAGGTTCAAGTGCAAAAAAAGAAGAAGACAAAGCAAAGAAAATTCTCCATGACCTTTTCCATATCTACTTGCTTAAACTACAGGCACAGTACGCTTCTTTAGGAGAAGATACAAGATTAGAACAAGTGGCAGCCGATTATATTGCCGGCATGACAGACCGTTATGCACTTAAGAAATATAAGCGATTTTTTATCCCTTCTAATTCACCGGAACCTGATGATGATTCATTTTTGTACAAATTGGCGGCAGAAAGCTTGAAAGGCAGCAATGGCAGTAACTAAAAACAGAGCAATAGAAGAAATAAAAGACCGTATTGATATTATCGAAATAATATCAGACTATGTTACTCTGAAGAAAAACGGGCGTAATTACTGGGGTTTATGTCCTTTTCATGGTGAAAAAACACCCTCTTTCTCCGTAAATGCCGAAAAAGGGATTTTTAAATGCTTTGGCTGCGGCGTTGGCGGTGATGCCATAAGTTTTTTAATGCAACATAATAACCAATCTTTTATGGAGGTTATGGCAGATTTGGCAGTGAAATACGGTATTGAGCTTGACTTTAGCGATAATACGGGAGAAGGCGCGGAAACAAAGAAACTTATTTTAAAAGCTAATTCTGTTGCAAAAGATTTTTATGTACACAATCTTGATAATACATCTAAAGCCTTTGAATATTTAGAAAAGCGCCGTTTTGAAAAAGGAACGCTTGATACTTTTATGCTTGGTGTTGCGCCTGATAAATATGATGCTTTATACAACTATTTGACTGTTGATGAAGGGTTTGACGCAGAGTTGCTTGAAAAAGCGGGGTTAACGGCAAAACGCAGCGATGGCAAGGGGTATGTGGACAAATTTAAAAACCGTATAATAATTCCGATAGCTGATGAAAAAGGCAATATAGTGGCATTTGGAGCCAGGATTTTCAATAATGAAAATGCACCTAAGTATTTGAACTCACAGGAAACGATTGTTTACAACAAAAGCCGTACCCTTTACGGGCTTTATCAGGCAAAAGAATCCATCAGGCAGAATGACAGCGTTGTTATAATGGAAGGCTATTTTGACGTTATAACCGCCCATTCTAACGGAATTACAAATGCTGTAGCTTCTTGCGGTACAAGCCTTACCGAAGGACATATTAAAGTGCTTAGCAAATACACTGATTCCAAACGTATATATTTGGCGTTTGACAGCGACAGTGCAGGAGTTAAAGCTACACAAAGAAGTGCGGAACTTGTTAAAGAGGCATTTTCTCCGTTAGGTGATATTAAACAGTTTGATACGAGCTTTGCCAAAACTAATATTAAAAACGAATATGCCTGTGAAATCAGAGTTGTGCAGACGAATTCAAGCAAAGACCCGGATGAATTTATAAGAGAAAACGGCGGTGAAGTTTACAGGGAATGCATAGAAAATGCTCCGCTTTTGATTGATTTTCAAATTAATTCCGTGTTGGATTTTGGCGGTAAAACACCTACTCCTCAAGAAAAATTGCAGATAGTTAAAGATATTGCCCCGATTTTAGTCCAAATTAAAAACAGAATAATCTTTGAAGAGTATATAAACAGGGTTTCTTTGAAGCTTGATATAGATAAAACCGTTTTGTATCAAGAGATTAGGCTTGTAAGTGGTGTTATAACCTCTGCTGCTAAATCAATCTCAGGGAATGTAACAATTTCTTCAAATAAATTAATAATGTGTCAAAAAAATTTATTGAGCTTGTATTTTATAAATAGCAATAAAATACCAGTATCATGGTTGGCAGAAAAAATTAAGGAGGCAAATTTTACAGATGTAAATCTGTTGCAAATTAAGGAAACGGTGGAAAAATTATCTACAGATATTGCTGATGTTGATGAATTAATTAAGTTGTTGATGACAGAGTTTGAGGATTCAACAGAGGTAAAAAAAGAATTGGCAGATATAATTTATTCTATTGATGACAAAGTAGAATTACCGGACAATGATTTGTTAGACGATTATATATACGAAAATATTCTAAGTATAAATAAATTAATAAATAAAAATACTACAAAAAAACTGGAATCAAGCTATCACAATGTTAATGACGATGATAAACTGGCGCTTGAACTTCAGCAAAAAGTAATGGAACAGTTGAAAAGAAGATAAGATCGGAGTAAAAAATAATGGCGAAAAGAAAAGGTAACAACGACGACATCAATTCAGATGAATTTGTGGAAAATGATAATATGGATGATATTCTGGGGTCGGATGAGGAGGAGATTTCTAACATCTATTCAAGAACTACCGCTGTAGGTATGATTGAACCTGACAGTGTTTTCATAAAATCTGATGTTGAAGAGGAAGAAATTGAAACTAATGACATTTCTATTCCACGAGGTGTAGCGGTGGATGACCCTGTAAGGATGTACTTACGGGAAATAGGCCGCATTAAGCTTTTAAGCGGCGACCAGGAAGTTGACTATGCCAAAAAAATCGTAGCAGGCGGCAAGGTCGGTGAAATCGCTAAAAGGAAGCTTGTTCAGGCGAACTTAAGACTTGTTGTTTCAATCGCAAAAAAATACGTAGGCAGAGGAATGCTTTTCCTTGACCTGATACAAGAAGGCAATTTGGGCTTAATTAGAGCAGCAGAGAAATTTGACCATGAAAGGGGCTATAAGTTTTCCACTTATGCCACCTGGTGGATAAGACAGGCAATTACAAGAGCAATTGCAGACCAGGCAAGGACTATCAGAATTCCTGTTCACATGGTTGAAACAATCAACAAACTTAAAAAAGTTACAAGAAAACTGGCACAGGATTTAAGCAGGAAGCCGTCTGAAGAAGAACTTTCAGAAGCAATGGGTATTACTATTAATAAACTAAGAGAAATTATTAAAGTAGCTCAAGAGCCGCTTAGCCTTGAAATTCCTATCGGTAAAGAAGAAGACTCCAGACTTGGCGACTTTATCGAAGACAAAGATGCCGATGCTCCGGTAATGACAGTTGCACATGAACTTTTACGGGAAGACCTGCATGAAGTTTTAGGCAGCCTATCTCCAAGAGAACGTGATGTTCTAAGGTTAAGATTCGGTATGGACGATGGCAGACAAAGAACACTTGAAGAAGTCGGACAGCTGTTTGGTGTAACCAGAGAAAGAATCAGACAAATCGAAGCAAAAGCATTAAGAAAACTTCGTCATCCAAACAGAAGCAAACGATTAAAAGAATATATCGAAAACTAAACATAAACTAAAAACGAGGTGATTATCACCTCGTTTTTTATACATTATTTTATCTGCTTCCCTTATCCTACCATGTTGTATCTTTATGAAGATAATTCATATTACCGCGCTCAATAACCCAACGCGCGCAACCTATTCCATTTGAAGACATGTTTTTGCAAGATGCATTATGATAAATATGACAGTACGACGTGGAGGAACCGCCACTTGGTACAATACCTTCTGTTGTGTTGCAAAAGAAGAACATGTCTTTCCCAAACAAGTTAGGAGGTTTAGCTCCATTTATACCAACAGTCAGAAGGCTGCAAGACTTATTTTTATAGTATAAGCTTCCATAGGCAGAATCATTACAACCGGGAGAGAAAAATATGTAAACTCCTGCCCCATCATTTAAAACTACTTTATAAGCAGTATTATAGCCTTCTACATTATAGTATTCTTGAGATTCAACATAGTTATCTCCATTTATTAATTTGTATTTTCCTGCGCAGCCTAGAGCTTGGGTTCCGCAATCTTTTATAACGGGAAGATATTTTGTAAGCGCTTTTGCATACTCACTAACGGTGGTATAAGAGCTTGCTACCGGACCGTTTTCATTTTCTGCAAGTTTAAAGGCTTGTTGCAAAGCCGCATAGGTTTTTCTCAGTTGAGATACTGCAGCTCTTTCTTCAAAAGACTGAACAAGGCTGGGAATGGTAATCGCTGCAAGAACTCCGATAACCATAAGAGTTATTAAAACTTCAGCGAGAGTGAAAGCATCATCCTTTTGTGCATGATATTTGTCCATAGGTCAAATATATCAAAATATAAGGATTTTTACCATGTTGTATTTTTATATCAGAATTGTTTGCCTCTGCTTACAAAGATAGAACATTAGAGAAAAGCAAACTCTTAAGTTCTCCACCTAATGTTCCGGCTTCTCAGCTGCTAAACTTCTCGGCTTCCTGATTACAATATTTCTTTCAGCACATTCTTTAATGCTGTTTTAACGTGAGAATAGTTAATACCGCCTTGCATATAAGCTACATAAGGCTCTCTCAAAGGACCGTCAGCGCTAAGTTCGATGGTTGAACCCTCTATAAAGCTGCCGCCTGCCATAATAAGCCTGTCATCGTACCCCGGAACTTCATCAGGGATAGGGGTGAGGTATGAATTTACCGGGCTGCTTGCTTGTAATGCTTTGCAAAAACCTATTAACGGTTCAGGTCTGCCGAATTCTATTGCCTGGATTATATCCGTTCGTTTATCAAAAGGGTCTGGGGTAGTTTTATAGCCCATATCAAGCAAAACCTTAGAAACCAAAACAGCGCCTTTTATTGCATCTATAACGATAGAGGGCGCCATAAATACACCCTGTAGTATTAATCTTGATTGATTGAGCATACTTCCGCCTTTTGCCCCTATGCCGGGGGCGGTTAGTCTTGCAGCGCTTAAATTGACTAATTCTTCTTTACCTGCAATATATCCGCCGCACTCTACAATTGACCCGCCGGGGTTCTTGATTAAAGAGCCTGCAATTATATCAACTCCCGCTTGAGTGGGTTCTTTGTCTTCTACAAATTCACCGTAGCAGTTGTCTGCAAAGCATATACATTCAGGATTTTTGAATTTTATTATTTTTACGATTTCTTCGATTGTATCTATATCAAGCGATTTTCTTGTGCTGTAGCCCCTTGAGCGCTGTATTAAAACCATTGTGGTATTTTTATCAACTTGTTTTTCGATGGCTTTTAAGTCAATCAGGTTATTATCAATAAGAGGTACTTCCTCATAATCTACATTGAAGCTTTTCAGGCTGCTTTTAGTATCGCCTCTTTTGCCGATGACTTCTTCCATTGTATCGTACGGGCTGCCTGCAGCTGAAACAAGTTTATCGCCGGGTCTTAAAAGCCCAAATAGTACGCAAGAGAGCGCATGAGTTCCTGATACAAAGTGGTTTCGCACGATGGCGCTTTGTGTTTGAAATATATCGGCAAAAACTTTATCAATAGTTTCTCTGCCCATATCATCATGCCCGTAGCCGCTTACGTAAGCGAAATGTTCTTCCCCGACTTTGTTTTTTATAAAGGCATTTAAAACTTTTTCCTGATTAAAATCCCTTATCTTATCGTATTTTTTAAATACATCAAATAGTTCTGTTTCCGCTTTTTCTATAATTTGAGTAATATTATCCATAAATTTTCCATTAAAAAAGGCTCTTATCTAAAGAGTTTGACGGAGCCTTTTTTTGTATTCATTATTATGCTTCTGCAGTTTCAACAGCAGCTTCTTCTTTAGCAGGCGCTTCCTCTTCTGTAGGAGCTTCTGCAACAGCTTCTTCTTTAGCAGGCGCTTCCTCTTCTGTAGGAGCTTCTGCAACAGCTTCTTCTTTAGCAGGCGCTTCCTCTTCTGTAGGAGCTTCTGCAACAGCTTCTTCTTTAGCGGGCGCTTCCTCTTCTGTAGGAGCTTCTGCAACAACTTCTTCCTGGACAGGAGCTGGTTCTTCCTTGGGAGCTTCTGCCGCTGCTTTTGCTTCTTCTGCGGCTTTTGCCTTAGCTTCCGCTTCGGATTTCTTCTGTTCTTCCAATTTTGCTACAGCTTTTTTAGAAAGTTTTTCTTTTTCAGCTTTTTTGTAGTTTAAAGTACCGTCTTCGTTGCAGTTGTTCAATAAATATTGTACGGTTTCGCTGGCTTGAGCGCCTTTTTTTACCCAATCTAAGGCTGCAGCTTTATCTAATTTCATTTCTTTTGTTTTAGGGTTATAGAAGCCCAATTCCTGGATAGGACGACCTTCTCTTTTTTCTCTTGAATTAATAACAATAATTCTAAAGACAGGGTTTTTCTTATAACCTAAGCGTTTTAAACGAATTTTTACCATGATACGATTTTCTCCTTTTGATATTTAATTATATTGATACCACAAGCATTCAATATAGACAAGCAGTTTTTAAAATACCTTAACATATTAATAAAACTGGATTTTTATTAGATGATTTGTTATAATCTTACCAAAGTTAGTATACGAGTTAGGTTTGAATTTAAAGATGAAAAAAGGTTTTACTTTGGCTGAGGTATTGGTAACCTTGATGGTTATAGGTATAGTAGCGGTTTTAACTATACCGTCAATACTGGAAAATATACAAAAAACACAATTAGTAAGTGCGTACAAAAGAATGTTCTCTGAAACATTCAGCGCTGTAACCGAAATGGTGGTTAAAGAAGATTGCGGAAAAAGATTTCTGTGTACGGGGCAATTTCAGACTGATGACCCCTTAGAGTTTGGCAATAGTTTAACTTCCGTATTATCAACCGTTGTAAATTGTAAAAAAAATGATATGGATTGCTTTACTCAGTTTGTTAACCCCAACTATGACGGCAGCGGCACAAGCGATTCTATAGTAAATCAGGTTGCTGCTTTGAATGATGGAGAGGCTGCCACTTACTACTATTTCAAAAATGTAAGAGGGGCTTCTTATTTAATTCACAGTTTTGGTACAGATTGTGAAACCAATCTCTCTACGGACAACACCATTGATAACCCGATGAGGGGTGTTTGCGGTTATATGGTAATTGATGTTAACGGAGAAAAATCGCCTAATGCCTGGGGACGGGATGTTTTCGGTATGTGGATTACCGATTACAAAGTTTTGGAGCTTTATCCTTTCGGAGGGCAGTATGACAATAAAATCCCTAAGACTACTTGTCGTGCAGCTGATACAAACGGTATGGGTTGTGCCGGCCGGATATTAGAAGACGGCTGGACGATGCAGTATTAAATTATGGAAAATGTAAGAATTGGACAGGGGTACGATATTCATGAATTGGTTTCTAACAGGAAGCTGGTTATTGGCGGTGTTACAATCCCTTATATAAAAGGTTTGTTAGGTCATAGTGATGCTGATGTTTTGATACATGCCATTATTGATGCTATGCTTGGAGCCTTATCTTTAGGCGATATAGGAACACATTTTCCTCCCGATGATGAATTATACAGAAATATCAGCAGCCTTAAATTGCTGGAGCATGTTAACCATCTTATTTTGGATGAAGGCTATACTATAAGTAACTTAGATTCGACTATTATTGCCCAAAAACCTAAAATGAATGATTATATTCCTCTGATGAGGCAGGCGCTTGCCGATACCCTGAAGGTTGCTCAAACACAAATTTCCATTAAAGCAAAGACCAACGAAAAACTGGATTCTATGGGTGAGGGGCGTTCTGTTGCAGCTCAGGCGGTTGTGCTTTTAATCAAAAGATAAGTTTACGTATTTTGCGTTAGAAAATTTTTATTATAAAATTATTTTTGAATAGTGAGAGGGATTTTTTGTATGCTATTTAATTCATATATTTTTATGCTTGCGTTTTTACCCATAGCGGTAGCTGTGTATTTTCTTTTGAATAAGAACAGATTGCTGATAGCCGGAACAACATGGCTGCTTTTTGCTTCTTTGGTTTTTTACGGATGGTTCAACCCTAAGTATTTACTCTTGATTTTTATTTCTATGATGTTTAACTACGCAATTGGCAGTGCGCTTGTAAGGGATGACTTTCAAAAGAGTACAATCAGTCCCAAAGCGCTTTTAGCTTTTGGTATAGTGATGAATATTTTGGCGCTTGCTTATTACAAGTATTTTGACTTTTTTATAAGCAATATAAATACTGTTTTTCACGCAGACTTACCGTTGCTTAAAATAGCATTGCCTTTGGCTATCAGCTTTATTACTTTTAAACAGATAGCATATTTGTCTGATTGTTACAAAAAAATTGTGAAAGACTATGATTTTTTGAATTATTGTTTATTTATTTGTTTTTTCCCGCCTTTAATATCAGGTCCTATAGTTCACTACCAAGAGATTATGCCTCAATTTGAAAAGCTAAGAAACAAGGTATTGAGCTATAAAAACATCACATGGGGACTTTTTATGTTTGCAATAGGGCTGTTTAAGAAATCTATTATGGCATCTTCCTTTGCAGAAATTGTAAACACAGGATTTGTTCCCGGATTGGAGGTAACTCTTTTTAGCGGTTGGTTAATTGCTGTCGCCTATGCTTTTCAATTATATTTTGATTTTTCGGGTTATACTGATATGGCCTTTGGTGTAGCTAAAATGTTTAATATTGATTTGCCGCTTAACTTTAACAGCCCTTATAAGTCTGACAGTATACAGGATTTTTGGCGCAGGTGGCATATCACGCTGGGGCGTTTTTTGAGGGATTATATTTATATTCCTTTGGGCGGAAGCCGCGTCGGAAACGTCAGGACATACGTGAATTTGTTTACGACGTTTTTAATAGGAGGTTTTTGGCACGGTGCAAGCTGGATGTTTATTATCTGGGGCGCTTTGCAGGGCGGGGGGCTTGTGATACACAGGCTGTGGCGCAAGCTTAATATAGGAATGCCCAGATTTATCGCCATTGCAATTACCTTTGTATTCTCTGTGATTTCATTTGTTTACTTTAGAGCTGCGGAAATCCCGATAGCAAATAATATAGTAAAAGCTATGTTTGGGTTTAACGGTATTGTACTGCCGCGATTTAACTATAATACTATTAAATTTTTGAAAGATGGTGCGGATTATATTGTTATGTCTGACAGTGTTATATTATTTGCAGCTTCTTTTATTTTAATATTCTTCTGCTTAAACTCTAATGAAATTATGGCAAGGTTTAAATTTAAACCTTGGATGGGTTATGCTTTAATGTTACTTTATGCTGTTATTTTATTAAATATGTCAAAAATCAGCGAGTTTTTATACTTTAATTTTTAGGAGAAAAAATGTACAAGACTTTTGTTCGTAATTTTATAATTTTTATAGGATTATTTGCGATGCTTAATTTCTTTTTATGGAATTATTGTGTTGAAGAAGTAGTTACCTATGCACCAAAAGGCAACTATTTTTTTGGTGATATTTCAAGGCTGGGTTATGTAAGATTTACAAAAACAAATATATGGGATTTCCCCGAGTTTACTAAAAAGCACATTAAAGCTAAAAATTATAAAGGCGAAAAAGTTGATGTTCTTACTATCGGAGATTCTTTCTCTAACGGTATCGGCAAAGCGTCCTATCAGGATATAATAGCTACAAACAATAATTATAACGTTTTAAATATACCTGTTTTGAGAACAGGTGATTTTATCGAGCAAGTTATAGAAATGAATAACGGCGGCTATTTTGATGTAATAAAACCCAAATATATTATTTTAGAAAGCATTTTAAGAACCTCAATGGAGCGTTATGCAAAGGATGATATTGATTGGAATAAAGTACCGACAAAAGAAGAAATGATTCAAAAATATCCAATCCTTGCTTATAATCAGCCGCATGCGCATGATTACGAAAATAATCAGTTAACCCCGCCCAAGCCTGATTTGTTTAAGGTTTTGTTTGAAAAAATCCAGGAGAAACTTAACTTTAAAAAATTTATTACAGCTAAGCCTAAAAAAGAGGTAGAACTGGATGTCGCAACACCTACGGGAAGCTACCATTTTATTAATACAGGTAATTTTAAATACTTATATAATTTAGCCAAACTGCATTTTAATGATGAAAAATTGACTTTAAACGATGTTGTTTATTTAAGAAAATTAAAGCAGCCAATGTTTACAAGCCAAAGACCTGATGTAATTATTTACTATAAAGACGATATAGACCTTTTAGATGATTTTGTGCCTGAAAAGATGTCAAGAGCCAATGACAACTTAAATAAACTGGCAGATATACTTGCTGAAAAAGATATTAAATTGATAGTGATGACCCCGCCTGATAAATCTTTACTTTACAGACCTTATTTAAAAGAAGCTGACTTCCCTGTTAATCCTTACTATGTTTATACCAGAACATTGCCTAAGAGATATACTTTTGTTGACGCTGATGTGATTTTATCCCAAGCACTTAAAGACGGGGTTAAAGATTTATACTGGGCAGGAGATACCCATTGGACTCCTAATGCTATAGTAGCTTTGTTCGATAAAAAATATAATTACTTTAAGTAGGGTTATATGAAAATTAGAAAAATAGTCTTTTTGATGTTTTGGTTGTTACTATCAGCTTTAATTTTTGTAGCTGTGAACTTTGCGCTATCATTTTTCTTTACTAAGGAGCTAACTACCCAAACCCCTAAAAACCCTGATTTTTATATAGGGGATTTAAATCGTTTAGGTACAACTTCTATAGGTATTACAAGGAAAAATATTTACAGCTTAAAGCGCCACATTCAACTGAAAGATTATAACGGGCAACGCATAGATATGATTACAATCGGTGATTCTGTTTCTAACGGAATAGGTAATCAGTTTTATCAGGACTCCATTGCTGATAATTTTAATTTTACTGTTTTAAACATTCCTCCTTTTGGAAGTGAAATTAAAGACGTTAAAGATTTATATTCTATAGAAACCATAATAAAACTGGCTAACAGCGGTTATCTTGATGAAATTCAACCAAAATACATTCTTATTCAAAGTAACGAAAGATACGCGCAAAATCGTTTTTCCAAAGATTATGATTTCACACAAACCGCAAAAATTGAAGATATTAAAAAGGCTTATAACGGAGTTGATTTAACCAAGCTTACTGATTTTGTAAAAGTATACTTTCAAAAAGGTTATTTTTTTATAAACAAAGATAATTTTAACTATTTGAAAAATATTACGCAGCTTAAATTATTTCCTGATAAACCTTTAAACAACCAAGTTCTTGTTCGGGATTTGTCAAAGCCGCTATTTAGCACTTATAACCATAACGATAAAATTTTATTTTTTGTTGAAGATACGGAATATGCTTCTCAAATTGATAAGAAAAAATTAGAAAAATTAAATAACAATTTTAATGAACTTGCCGCGCTTCTTAAAAAGCACAATATTGAGCTTATTTTTATGCCGACTGTTGATAAGACGACCTTATACAGAGATTATGTAAAAGGCGAAAAATATCCTCAAAGTATGTTTTTCCCTTACATGAGAGAATTTAAAAAAGAATATATTTTTATTGATACCGATAAAATACTTAAAGGGTCTTTAGAAAACGGGGAAAAAGATGTTTTTTGGCCTAATGATACCCACTGGACACAAAAAGCAGGGCAAATAATTTTTTCAAAAGAAAACAAAGAAAAATTTTCATTTTAGTAGTAATCTAAAGTTATGAAACTAAAGTTAGATGAAAATCAAAAATACAGCGTTTTTGTAATAATTATATCGGCGATATTTGCCTGTATTATTACTGTTCAGCTTGTTTACTATTCAGGATACAAAGAACCTGACAGTGCAATGATGAAAAAAATAGAAAGTCTGGTAGGGATACTAAAAGAGTTAAACACCAGTAATGAGCAGCTAAATCAGGAAGTAATAAGGCTGGAGCGAGAAATATTTGAACTGAAGCATGGTATCAACCCTGCTTTGAAGTCCAAACACCTTGAAGAATTATATATGGACGCGGGTTTGACGGATATAACAGGGAAAGGGCTTGTTATAGACGTTGTAGAGCCTATGCAAAAAGAAAAATCAGAGCAGAATTATACAAATGTCCTTCAGAGCGATGACTTGCTTAAACTTGTTAATGCCCTTAAAATTGCGGGAGCGCAGGCTATTTCCGTAAACGCTGAAAGACTTATAGCTACAAGTGCAATAACTACTGTTGACAATGCTATAGTCATCAATAAACGTAAAATTAACCCCCCTTATCAAATAAAAGTGATAGGTGATTATGATACTATTAACTCTGCATTAACAATGCGCGGAGGGTTGGCTGAATATTTGAAATTATTTGCTATCGAGCTTTATGTACAAAAGAATGATAACCTTACAGTGCCAAGGTACAAAAAATAGTCCTTTAAACTTTCTGTTGTTTATGGTAAAAGATAAACAGTAGCAGCGAAGAACGAGGAGAGATATATGCAGCCGTCAAAAAGATTAGACAGAATTCCGCCATATTTATTTGCGGAAATAGACAGAAAAATTGATGAAGCCAAAGCCAAAGGAATAGATATAATAAGTTTGGGAATAGGCGACCCTGATACCCCGACGCTTCCTAATGTTGTAGAAGCAATGCATAAAGCTATTGATGACCCTTCTACACATGATTATCCTCCTTATCAGGGTACGTTGGAGTTTAGGCAGGCAAGCTGCGATTGGATGAAGAAAAGATTCGGCGTTGAACTTGATGCTAACAGCGAAATGCTCGCTATGATAGGTTCAAAAGAAGGGATTGCCCACATATTTTTTGCTTTTGCTGACCCCGGCGATATTACACTCGTTCCGGACCCCGGATATCCTGTTTACCAAAACGGTACAATTTTAGCAGGCGCAGAACCATATTATATGCCGCTTCTTGCTGAAAATAAGTTTTTGCCTGATTTTGACAAAATCCCTGCCGATATTGCATCAAAAGCTAAACTTATGTTTTTAAACTACCCTAATAACCCTACAGGCGCTACTGCAACATTGGATTTTTTCAGAAAAGCTGTTGAGTTTGCTAAAAAATACGATATTTTAATCTGTAACGACCAAGCTTACAGCGAAATGACTTATGACGGTTATGTCGCGCCGAGTATATTGGAAATTGAAGGCGCAAAGGATATTGCAATCGAATTTTATTCCCACAGTAAATCATATAATATGACAGGCTGGAGAATAGGTTTTGCCTGCGGTAATGCTAAGGCTGTCAAAGCTTTGGGTACAATTAAAAACAATATCGACAGCGGTGTGTTTAAAGCCATACAAAAAGCAGGTACAGAAGCTTATAACACCCCCAAAGAAGTTATTGATAACCTTAATAAAATGTATCAAAAGAGAAGAGATATTATTGAAGAAGGTTTAAAAGATTTAGGTTGGGATATTACGCCTTCAAAAGCTACTTTTTATCTTTGGCTGCCAACGCCTGCGGGCATGAGCAGCGAAGAGTTTGTTACTTTAATGCTTGAAAAAGCGCACGTAGTAGTTCCGCCGGGAACAGGCTACGGTAAATGCGGTCAGGGTTACTTTAGAATAGCGTTAACCAAAGATGAAAAAATCCTTAAAGAAGCTGTTCAAAGAATGAAAAATGCAAACATTAGATACAAATAACTATATTTATGAAGTTGAAATAACTTCGATGGCAAACGGCGGAGCAGGTATCGGCAAGATTGATAACCTTGCGGTCTTTGTTGATGGTGCTGTTACCGGTGATATAGTAAGGGTCAAAACTTTTTCAAAAAATAAAAGTTTTTATAAAGCGCAGCTTCTTGAGGTTATTAAGCCTTCGCCTTCCAGAGTGAAGCCGATTTGTGCTTTGCATAATGTTTGCGGCGGCTGTCAATGGCAGTTTATTGATTATGATTATCAGCTTGAGGCTAAGCAAAATATAGTGAAAGACTGCTTTAAAAAAATAGCGGGAGTTGATTTTGATGTGAAATCAACCGTTGCAAGTCCTAAAACTACAGAATATCGCTGCAAAATTCAGCTGCCTGTATCTCAAACAAAAAACTCGAAGAGAATTTTGTCGGGTTATTATCAAAAAGGTTCTCACGAGCTCGTTAATATCAAATTCTGTCCCATACAGCCTAAGATAATCAATATTATAACGGAGTTTATAAAGAAAAGGGCGCAGGAACTGCAGCTTAGCGGCTATGCTGAAAAAACTCATAAGGGGCTTTTAAGACACTTTGTTTTCAGGTATTCATTGGAAGAAAATGTCCTGGTTTTGGTATTTGTGATAAATGCAAAAGACATTTTGCCGGCGTTAAAACGGCTTGCAAAAGATACTATGAAAGAGTTTGCACAGGTAAAAGGCGTGCTTGCAAATTTTAACACCGATAAATCAAATCTTATAATGACAGAAGATTTTGCTTTAATAAATGGTGATGATTTTGTCAAAGAAAAACTCTCTGATAAAATCTATAAAATCAGTGCCGGCAGTTTTTTTCAGGTTAATCCCTCTACCGCTTCCAATATAGTTGATTTTATAAAAGATAAGGTGGATAATGTTCAAAGTTTGCTTGATGTTTACTGCGGAGCAGGGGCTTTTAGTATTGCACTTAGCGGCAAAGCGCAAAATATTACTGGGATCGAATATTCTAAAAGTGCAATAGAGGATGCCAAAGAAAATTTGAAGCTTAATTCTGTTGATAATGTTGAGTTTTTGCAGGGTGATGCTCAGGTAATATTAGAAAGTTTGGCAGAGCAGGGCAGGAGTTTTGAAACAGCTGTAGTAGACCCGCCGCGTAAAGGCTGTTCTGATGAAACACTTACAACTTTGATAAAACTTGTTAAAAAACAACTTATCTACGTAAGCTGCGACCCTTCCACCCTGGCGAGGGATGTGAAGTTTTTGCTTGCAAACGGGTTTGAATTAAAAGAAATTCAGCCGTTTGATATGTTTCCCCATACCTACCATGTAGAAACGATAGCGATTTTGAATAAAACAAATTAATATGCAGCGGGCGGTTTTTGTAATAAAATTAACTTATGAAAATTTCATTTATTACAGCGAGTTATAATTATCAGGACTATATTGCAGAAACTATCAATTCTGTAATAGCCCAAACTTATGAGGATTGGGAGCTAATCATTGTTGATGACGGTTCAAAAGATAATTCGGTTAATCTTATAAAAGAGTTCTGCGCAAAAAATCCTAAAATAAAACTTTTTACCCACCAAAACAATGAAAACAAAGGGCTTGTAGAAACAATTAAACTTGGACTTTCAAAAGCTCAAGGAGAGTTTGTTGCTTTTCTGGAGTCCGATGATTATATTGCTCCTGATTATATAGAAAAAAAACTTGCAGTCTTAAATCAATATCCTGATGTTAAATTTATCTTTAATGATATTGAAATGTTTGGAAATCAGGAAAAAATAAACGAGATGAAAAAATATTTTGAAAAATTATATGGTGTTTTTGATAAAGTAACTGAGCCTGTCAGGATTTATAAATATTTTTTCTTTTATAATTTTGTGCCGACATTTTCTTGTGTTATGGTAAATCGCAACGTCCTTATGGAGTGCAATTTTGACTCCCCTATAAAGGCCTGGGTTGATTGGTGGCTTTGGGCTCAGATTTCATTTGAAAATGATTTTTACTTTTTAAAAGAAAAACTTACTTTTTGGCGGATGCACCAAACAAGTTATATAAACCGTGCGGCTAAAACGGTAGATGATAATCAGCAGATGTTTTTCAGAGAACTTTTAAAATTTTTAAAACCCGTTGATTTTCCTTATTATTTGCTGGTGGCGATAATTAAGACCCGCCGTATTGAAAAAATATTTAGAGGTTTGTTAAATAAAATTCTGGCAATGAACATTCTTGTTGTTTACGATAAAAAGCCAAAGACAGAGTAATTGAAGATGATAGTATTAGATAAACTTCCTGAAATATTTCAATATTCATCTTCTTTAGCGTTAGGCTTCTTTGACGGGCTTCATTTGGGGCATCAAAAAGTTATACAAAATGCGATTGATATGTCCAAACAGTTATGTACAAAAAGTGTTATTTTAACTTTTCAAAATCATCCTGTGGAGCTGCTTTATAATGTTAAGCCTGAATTTATAAAAACTCCTGATGAGCGTATAAAGCTTTTTCAAAAACTTGGGGTTGATATTGTTGTTATGCCCGAATTTTCCCGTGACATTGCTATTTTAAATGCACAACAGTATTTTGACCAAATTATAATGAAATTCAACCCTAAAAGTATCACTACAGGTTTTAACCATCATTTTGGCAGTCAGCAGTCAGGAAATAGTGCTTTTTTTATCAAAAAATCAAAAGAGTATGATTTTATATTCAGGGAAATTGAGGCTGTAAAAATTAAAAATGAAATTATAAGCAGTACGTTGATAAGAAATGCTATCAAAGCAGGTGATGTTGAGATTGCAGCTAAACTTTTATTAGAACCTTATAAAATTAAAAATATGGTTAAAGAAGGGGATAAAAGAGGTAAAACCTTGGGCTATCCCACAGCAAACCTTGAAATTCCCGAAAATAAAATAGCTCCTAAAGCAGGTGTATATTTTGGTTATGTTTCCGTGGGTAATATTAAATACAAAGCCGTTGCAAATGCAGGCTTTCACCCTACGTTTAATATTGCACCAAAAGAAATTTTGGAGGTTCATATTTTGGATTTTGACCGTGATATCTATGGTGAAACAATAGAGTTCACTTTTATTGAAAAATTACGTGATGAAATAAAATTTAAAACAGCAGAAGCCTTAAAAGAACAGATGGCACTTGATGTTGCTAAGGCCGGGTCGTTATGAAGGACTTAACCCTTGAGAAACTTGAATGGGACAAAATCACATCTTCACTTGAAAATTTTGCCCTTACTCAAAGGGGAAAGTTTTTATGCTCTGATATTGCGCTTAGCAGCGATATTGAACTTGTAAGCTATGAGCTTGATTTAGTGCAGGAAGCCGGGTTTTTGCTTGACAGAGCTTTGAAACCGCCTTTAGAACCTCTTTGTGATATGGAGGAAATTATTAAAGACGCTAAAGAAACATTGTTTCTTAACCCTCCCGAGATTATAGAAACGGCATTGAGCTTTAAGCTGGCAAGGCTGTTAAATTCTTTTTTTCAAAAAAATAATACTGCAGCGCCTAAACTTGCTGCACTTTGCTCTGAGTTTATTATAAATAAAGAGTTTGAGGAAGAAATATACTCCAAATTTAATGAAAAATTGGAGCTTAAAGACGATGCAACGTCTGAACTTAAGACTTTAAAGTCATCCCGCAGAGATAACCTTGCTAATTTAAAGACTTTGCTTAACCGTACTATAAGTTCTCTTGGTAAGTATTTGCAGGAAAGCGTTTATACAATGCGAAATGACAGGTTTGTAGTACCTGTCAAAGTTGAGCATAAAGCCCATGTTAAAGGCATTGTACACGATGTTTCAGCCAGCGGCTCAACGCTGTTTATTGAGCCAAAGGCTATAGTTGAACTTAATAACAAAATAGTAGCGCTTGAAGGAAAGATACAGCAAGAAGAAAAAAGAATTTTGAAGGAATTGACCTTTAAAATTTTGGATTACAGCGGTGATATAACCGCAAATCATAAAATAATCAGCAAGCTGGACTTCGTATTTGCAAAAGCTCATTACGCTATTGAAATTAATGCCGTACGACCTGACTTGAATGACAGTGGAACATTGAAGCTGGACGGGTTTAGGCACCCGATTTTAATTAAAATTATTGACGAAGTTGTGCCAAATAATATGGAGATTGGCAAATCTTATAATAGTTTGATAATTACAGGTTCAAATACAGGCGGAAAAACCGTTATTTTAAAATCCGTTGCGCTTTGTGTAATTATGGCAAAGGCAGGGCTTTTTGTTCCTGCACTTGAAGCCGATATTTATTTGTTTGATAAAATTCTTGTGGATATTGGAGATGAGCAAAGCCTGGTCCAGAGTTTGTCAACTTTTTCAGGCCATTTGAAAAATATAATAGAGATTTTAAATCAAAGCAGCGAAAATTCACTTGTATTGTTGGATGAGATAGGAGCAGGTACTGACCCTCAGGAGGGTTCGGCGCTTGCGCAGGCTATCTTGGAATATTTGAATAACAAAGGGGTCAAATCCATAGTAACTACTCATTATGGCGAGCTAAAAGCTTTGGCTTATACCCATCATGGGTTCCAGAATGCTTCGGTTGAATTTGATTCCGCAACGCTAAAACCGACTTACAAATTACTTGTCGGTATCCCCGGGAAAAGCAATGCCATCACCATAGCTAAAAATCTGGGGCTTAATGATGGAATTGCCCAAAATGCGCAGGAAATTTATTTATCTCAAAAAGATAACACGGCAAAAGTGCTTGAAGGTTTGCAAGGGGTTCAGAGGGAATTGAGTAAAACTACTATGGAAACACAGGTTAAAAAAGACGAGCTTGAAAAACTGGAAATAAGCTACCTTGAAAAACTGGAAAAAGTAAGAGCTGAGCGTAAAAAAACTGTTGATGTATATAAGAAAAAATATGAATCTCAGGTTATATCAGCAAAGCAGGAAATTAAACAAATACTTGATGAAGTGCGTGCAGCTAAAAGTGAAAAGCTTGCAAGACGCTCTTTTGCCAGGTTATCCCAAATTGAAAAATCAGCAACAGAAGGTTTTGACAGAGATTTAGAAGAAATAGCGCCTGAATATAAAAAAATGGAACCTCAAAAAATCAAGACAGGGGCAGCCGCTTACTTTAAGAACCTTAATCAGATTGTAGAAATAGTATCTGAACCTGTTAAAAACAAGGTTCAGGTAAAAATAGGCGATGTCATAACTACAGTAAAGATAGGCGACCTTTATATTACCGATAAAAAAGCAAATGCAGCGCCGTCTAAAAAGGTAAGAAAAGGCTTCAAATTTTCAAGGGTACAAGTGCCGAATGTTCTTGATATCAGAGGAATTAAAGTGCTTGATGCACTCGATATGCTGGATAAATACCTTGATGAAGCGAGTATGTCGTCTTTGCCTAGTGTAACTATAATACACGGGCATGGAACGGGTGCTTTGCGCAATGCGGTCAGAGAATATCTTAATGACTCACCTTACGTCGCCAAGTATCGAGCCGGCGAACAGGCAGAAGGTGCAGACGGCGTAAGTATAGTGGATTTAAGATAATTCTTGCTTTTTCTTTAGTTTAATTCTTGTTTTAAACAGTTTAAAGAAGTGAATATATAAGGCTTCAGGCGTTTTTTCAAACCTTATGGTTGAGCATTCTTTTATATGTTTAATAGTGTTGTTCTTAATCCTTGTTTTAAACAGTTTAAAGAAGTGAATATATAAGGCTTCAGGCGTTTTTTCAAACCTTATTGTAGGGGCTATATAAGACAAGAGTTCATTTAAAAATGTCTGCTTTTTTAACATTGAATTCGCTGTTTGTTCTATCTCATAATCTTTTTCACATATAAGCTTAATTTTTTTAAGATTTAACAATTGCAGAGTTTTTATGATTAAATCTACAACCAATTTGCTTCCATAAAATTTAATCAGGGCTTCAAAGAATTCTTTTTTCTGTTTTTCATTTAAGACGCAAAATAAGTCTGTTAAGTTTTTCAAGGTTCCATTACAGTGTTTTTGATTTAAATCAAACATGTGCATATAGCCATCAACACCTTTATGATTTTCAAGATTTATATTCTCAACAAGTTCTTCTTTCAACTTTTTATTCTTAAAGACCTGCATTGCATTGACAAAACCAAATTGCCAATAACAATTTGTCATATATGGGTGTTTTAAATTATTATTTACACAGCCTCTTGTATAGGAAGCATCTTCAAGATTATCAATCATCTTAACTGCCCAATTCTTACATATATAAATATTAAGATTATCATTAAGATACTTGGCAAAAATGCCCATTTGAGGAAACATAGTTGATATGTTATAATTGGCATTTATCATGGATGTGTCTGTAATATGCTCTGTTTTATATATTGCAGCCGGGACAAAGGTTAATTGTTTAATAAGGTTAACCTTATTTTCCTTTGGATTTAGATAGTTTGCCACCACAATTAAATCATAGTTATCATCAATAGCTTGTTGTACTTCATTCCAATTAGACCAGTCATATGTATCATCATCACACAAAACCCATACGTACCTGGCTGTTGCCATTTCAAAAGCTCTTGCAATATTTGCATTTCCACCTATATTTCTGTTGTGAATAATGTGTTTGATATTAGGGAATTTTTCTCTATATTCTTCAATTAAGTCAGATGTTCCATCTGTAGATTTGTTATTTAAAATAGTGATAGGCAAATATTTTATTGGTGAATCATCTGCAAAAATCTGTTCAAAAGTTTTTTGTAGGTATTTCTCTCTGTTATACGTGATTAGTATTACTTCTAATTCTTCTTTATAACTCATCAGCTTTCCTTCATATTAAACTTCATTTTTATTCCAAGAATAGTTATAACTTTATGCCAATTATCATCATTTTTAACGGAAAAAATTTGCTCTAAAAATGAATTCTGCTCAGATTTTTCATTCAATTCATTTATTACAGCTAACATGTTATCCGTTTTATTGTTCAAGTCATTTATTTTGTTCTTCAATTCTTCCTGGACTTCGAGTAATTCCATTTTTATTGCATTTATATCGTCAATATTTGAAAGTTTGATATTTGAACTAAATTCTTCTAAGTAATACATTTCTTGCTCATTTTTCTCTTTATATTCATAAGTTTGTGCAAATTGTTCAAGTTTATCTATAGCTTCTTTACCCGCTATATTTCCCGGGGCTAATGCGCCACCACAATAAACTATGTCAATCCCTAGGAGCTTGGCTCCGTAGTACAATTTGCCGGCTGCAGCAATCATTTCATCATCCATAATCTTGTTGGCACACATATCATAATCTATCGTAATAATAGTTTTACCCTTTTGATGTTTTTGCACTATCCTGGCAAGATTTAAAAAGCCAAATACATCTTTGTCAGATGTGTTTGAATGGTCAAATAAAAATATGTATTTTAGAATAATTTCTTCAAAAGAATCTGTTTTTGCATAATTTATAACATTGTTACATGTTGTAAAATATAAGTCCTGCCCCCTGACATTTTTGTAAGTTTCACTTGTTCCTGCGTCTATGGAGGTATACAATCGTTTTAGTATTTTTTTATTTACATAAGGGAATTTTTTAGCCAGGCTCTCAGCTTTATTTTTAATGGAGGCATTAGAAATAAACGAAACATCAGGGGTTGCATATTTTTCTGCTAAATAGTTTAGTGTTTCCGGTAAATCTTCAAATAATGAAGGTTCTCCTCCAGCCAAACCTAATCCTATATCATCTTTAAGAAGGTTTCCTTCTGCAAATTTTTGAACCAACGGTAGAACTTTTGTCCTTTCGGGTTTTAGTTTAGCGCCCAATTGTTCATGTGAGAAGTAACAATATTTACATCTCAAATTACAAGTGTCAAAAAGACCGATTGATAAATAGCTCACAGGTCCGACGTTTATTTCATCCTCTTCTTTTTCTATGATTCTTTCACAGCCCTGACAAGCTTTACCTTCATTTATCAAGTCTTGAAGCTTTTTTCTTTTTTGTTGTAATTCATCAAGAGATATTTTTGTATAGTCAAGGTTTTCTTCATCATACAAGGGTTTTGACGGACCGCAACAAGGATATATTTTATCATCCAGGATATTTAAGCCACCCCTAACGTTACTATCCAGCCATTCACAAGTTTTCTTTTTCATTATAAAACTCCTCTTATTTGCAGAACATCTCTTTTCCAGTTGATGTTATTTTTTACTATACAGGCAGGATTTCCTGCTATGATAACGTTTTCTTCCTTAAAATTTTTACTGACAACACTATTGGCTGCCACTATAGAATTATTTGGTACCACTCCATTTTTCATTATTCTGCACTCATCACCTAACCAAACATGGTTGCCTATATGGCATTTATTTCTTTGGTAGTTTATTATTTGACCATTGCTATTATCAACTATTGTGTGTCCGTCAGAACCTACGATTTTTACACCTGAAGCTATCATACAATCTTCACCGATTTCAATGCGGCTGCCTGTTTGATTAGATAAAATAGTTGCTTGACATATACTTACATCTTTTCCTATTTTTATCTCCATATCATAAGATTGCCCCATGTGAATATATAAATTATTTATATAGTTTTTTGTTGATTTTATCTCTACAAAGCAATTAGAAGCATCTTCAAAGTTTATTAAAGAATTAGAAAAATTTTGTGGAAGTTCGATTTTTATAATGTTATTTTTGCTATTTGTAGAAAATTTTGCCAATAATCCTTTAGGCAGATTTTCGGCAGGAATGTTTTTTTCTTTCCCATTTTCTATAAGTATAATTTGATTATCATTTATAATGATATTTTGAGGTTTTGCTTCAGGTTTGGATTTGGGCTCGGGTTCAGACTTAGGCTCAGGCTCGGATTTGGGGTTGTGTTCGGGTTCTACTCCTGAAATTTTTGCAGATGGAATTATTTTGTCTTTAAATTTGATTTTTATTCCCAAAATAGTTATAACTTTATGCCAATTATCATCATTTTTAACGGAAAAAATTTGCTGTAAAAAGCGTTTTATTTTTCTATAAATCATATCTTGGATATTACGCTTTTGTACGAGGACACTTATTATTCTATTTTTACCTAAACAATTGGTGTGTTCAACGATGTTATTTTCTAAAATTATAAAATCATCACGATTGAAGATGTAATCAAAAGTTTTCTGCCTAAAGAAACTTATATGTTCATGCAATGGGATTAAATCATTTTCAGTATATATATTAAAATAGTCTTCATAAGGAACTTCAACATAAAGAAAACCGCCATTTTTTACAAGATTACTTATCTTGTTGGTTATATTTAACGGATAATCAACATGTTCCAATACGTGGTTACACATAATCAAGTCCCACTTGTGTTTTTTGAGTTCTGTTTCTTCACTTAGCTGTTTGACACCTTCAACGAGTTCTATTCCTGAAATATCATAAACATATTTATTTGCCCAAATGAATTCAGCAGGAATAAATTGACCTTTGTCGCCGCCAAAATCTAATATAGATTTGATTTTTTTAACATCTGCAAACTTACAAAGCGTGTTAAAAATTAAATTTTTTCTGAATTCTAATTCAGCCGTGTCGTTTCCAAGGGCAAGGTTTAATTCCTTTGTGTAAGTAGGCTCTAATCGTTCTCTTTGTATTTGGTATTCTTCACCTCTGTAATCCGCATAAAGTTTTGCCATTTCTTCATCATTAGGTCTATAAGAAGAATAATGAAAATCACAATTTTTGCAGGTAATGAAGTATGTTTCAACATTTATATTATTAAACATTCTCTCGATTAAAAAAGGAACAAACGTTGCTTTTTTATGACTTATATTTTTATTTTTGCAGATTATACACTTATTTTTCATTACTTGCTTTCAATTATATTACGATTATATTCTTCCCTGTCTAAAAACGGGAACATGTCTTCCAAGCTGGGTGATATCATTGTACCATCCTCAAGTTTTTTTGCGGATAGTTTTGGCGAAAATGAGTAGTTATTCTCTACCATAACTTCGCATACTACAGGTTCATTACAGTCCAATACTTCTTTAATTTCGGCGGCAAGTGTTTCAGGCTTAGATATTTTTACGGATTTTAAACCAAAGCCTTCTGCCAGTTTGCAAAAATCAGGAACGCTAACGCCGCTGTCACTGCCTGAGCCTGTCATTCTGCCGTTAAAGAAATTTCTTTGAGTTTGTTTAATAGAGGCGTAACCGTCATTATTTATAACGAATATTTTTATCGGTAAATTATTATGTTTAATAGTTTGCAATTCCTGTAAATTCATCATAACAGAGCCATCGCCTGCCAAACATACAACACTTCCGTTATCTTTTGCGACGCTTGCACCTATCGCAGCAGGCAAATCATAACCCATAGAGGCATCACCGGAGTTCCAAAAAATTCTTTGTCCTTCTTTTACAACGCCCACTTGGAACAAACAAACGCAAGCCGAGCCGTTGGCAGCTACCATTATGTCATTTTCAGCCATTGCTTTTGTGAGTTCATGTACCAAATGGTAGGCTTTTATGACACTTCCTTCCTGTTCGTATTCGGGAGTGTTTTCAAATGAGTATTTATTTTGCAATTTTTTGCAAAAATCAAGCCAACTCCTTCTCACGTCATGCTGAACTTGGTTGACAAAGGGAACCACTAAGCTCTGCGAAGCGAGTGACCCTGTCTCCGTAGCGAAGCGAAGCCCGGGAGCATGTTGGTTCGATTCTGAAATGAATTCAGAATGACAATTAATTTTATTGAATAACTCGGGTAAAAACTCTTTTAAATCAGCACAAACAGCAATATCAGGTTTAACCGTCGGTTTGTTTAATTCTGCTTCATCTATATCTACAACTATTTTAAATGCGTTTTTGGCATAATTTTCCCAGTTGTAGCTTGCTTGTCTGATGTTATTTCTTGTACCCAGACAAAGTATCACATCAGCATTTTGTAGTGTAAAATTACCGCAGCGCTGACCTATTGTACCTATTCTGCCCACATAATTTTTGTGGTTATCGGGCAAAATATCGAAACCGTTAAAAGTTGTTACAACAGGGATGTTGGTTTTTTTTATAAATTCTTTAAACAATTTATTTGTTTTAGATAGCGTAAGCCCGTGCCCTGCTATAATCAAGGGACGTTTTGCCTGTGATAATTTATTTATAACTTCATCAATTTTTAAGTCATAATTTTGTGCTGCAGGCGGCTTAAATTCTAAAAGCTCATTTTCATCAATTAAAGCGCCTTGTACGTTCATGGGAATATCAAGCCATACAGGTCCCATCCTGCCTGTAGTTGCTTCATAAACGGCTTTATCAAGATGATATTTGATTTCGTTAGGTTCAGTTACCATTTTTGCATATTTCACTAACGGCTTGACTACGCCTATGATGTCTACTTCCTGGTCACCAAGCTGCCTCAAGGGAACGTCGGGACAAGCTGCTATAGTTGTAGAGAATTTTACCTGACCTGAAATATATAATACGGGAACGCTGTCTGTCCATTGCCCGAATACGCCGTTTAAACAGTTTAATCCGCCCGGACCTGTTGTAACATTAACTACCGCAAGTTCTTGATTGATTCTGGCATATCCTTCTGCCGCTATGGCACAAGCCTGCTCGTGATGGTTGGCTATGTATGGAATTTGTTGACCCAAACTGTCATTCAAATGCATAGCCCCGCCGCCTGACACCATAAAAAAATTCCTGACTTGATAGAATTCTTTTAATCTTTTTGCTATATAATCACTTAGCTTAATCATTCTATGGTTCCTTGCCTACTCATAAAGTATTCAATACCTCGCAATTTTTTATTCTATCAATAAACTCATTTAACACTGCTTTTGCTGCATCAGGTGCCATATCTGTAATTTTTACCATTTCATAACCGTCTTT
The DNA here is from genome assembly GCA_028696075.1 of Candidatus Gastranaerophilales bacterium. Classification (NCBI taxonomy): domain Bacteria; kingdom Bacillati; phylum Candidatus Melainabacteria; order Candidatus Gastranaerophilales; species Candidatus Gastranaerophilales bacterium. The sequence goes on along the minus strand of JAQVHS010000009.1, from coordinate 6,731 downwards.
TATCATAACAAGAGCAAGACCTTTACCCGTGTTTTTTTTGTCCTGTCCCATCGCAGCAATGGTTTTTTCTACATCTATACTAATTTTCGCCATATTTGTTTTTAACGACGGTAAAAGCACATTTTGTTTAATAAAATCTTTGTTTTCTTCGCTTAGAAGACCTCTTTTGCAAGCTTCTTCATTTGCCAAAAGCATGCCCGCGACGACACCTTGCCCGTGAGATATAGCAAAATCAGTTGCACTTTCTATTGCATGTCCGAAACAATGCCCGTAATTCAGCATATTGCGTTTTCCCATATCAAACTCATCGTCTTCAATGTAAGATTTTTTAATTTTCAGACAATTTTGAGTTCGCTTAAGTACGCATACAGGGTCAATTATATCCAATAACGGTAACGATTTTATAAATGTTTTTGTATCTTCTTCACCGTTCATAAGATGAAGCTTTGCCATTTCGCCTATGCCTGAATAATAGTCTTCTTTTGTGAGTGTTTTCAGGAATTCGGGGTAAATGTGGATTTCTGATGGTGGATAAAAAGTTCCGACAAGGTTTTTGAAGTGCTTAAAGTTAAGTGAAGTTTTAGCGCCGATGCAGCTGTCAACCTGTGCAAGAAGGGTTGTAGGAACAAATATCCAATTAACGCCCCTATATAAAGAAGAAGCCGTAAATCCGGTTACATCCTGTATTATGCCGCCTCCTATAGAAATAAGATTAAGATTTTTTCTTGGGGCATAAGACATGATTTTCTCGTAAAGTTCGCATACTGTTTCAATGTTTTTAATTTCTTCACAAACTTTTTGAATTATTAACTTTTCTTTCGGGATTGAGCTTAAACAGCCGTTTTTATGCAGATTCCAAACATTTTCGTCAACAATAAATACGCTATTCTCTAACATAGAAAGTTCTTTTAAGAAATTGTCGCTGCTTTCAAAATATACCGTATAATTTTTTATATTAGATTTTATAGTCAGTTCTTCTATACGCATGAAAATCCTCCGTCAATGAAGATGGTTTGGCCTGTAATAAAAGTATTTTCTTCACCGGCTAAAAAGTATATTGCTTTTGCTATTTCTTCAGGCTGTGCCATCCTTTTTATCGGCAAAGCCTCTTCCAGAATTTTAATTTGCTCAGGGGTATTGTTTTGAGCAGTTAATTCAGTGTTAACAAAACCCGGGGCAAGTGCATTAACCAGAATATTGTATTGGGATAATTCAACAGCTGCAGCTACAGTCAGACCCTTAACCCCTGCTTTTGATACACTGTACATAATCCTGCGTTCTTTTGAAAAATCACACCAAATAGAAGCTATATTTACTATTCTGCCGTAACGATTTTTTTTCATAGAAGGGGTCACAAGTTTTATTAACCGCATTTGAGATATGAGATTAACTTGCAGGGTTTCTGATATTTTTTCTTCAGTCATTTCTTCAATGGAGGCTAAATCATTGATGCCGCCGTTATTGATTAGGATATCTATTTCACCGATAGCGCTCATATATGCTTTTATACTATCGTTGGAAGCAAGGTCCATTTCGCTTCTTGCAGGAGCGAAGACGTTAAAGCCTTTTTGTTCAAAGAGTTCCTTTGTTGCTTTACCTATACCTCTTGAGGCACCCGTAATCAAAACCCTACGCATAAACTCCGCCGGCCTCTTCGATAAGTTTTTTATATCTTGCTTCAAGCATTGTTAGCCTCTGACAATCTTCTTCAAAGATCATTTTATAGAACTCTCTTTTATTCTTTAACCACATAAGTTCAAACCCTACCGCTTTTAGTATACCTTTATCGGAATTAGGGTCTTGGAGTGCTTTTTGTGCATCAAAGATAATTTTACGTGTTTCAAATTTGTATAAAGCATTTTGGGGCAGTTTTTTAAAGAAAGGAAGCGAATGTGCCGATACCCCGCCGCCTATAATGAAATTTTTATTATGTTCAAGAGCTTTTATGGCAAGATTATTAGCTATGTCAAAAATTTCTTCACTGTTAATATCTTCTCTTGATAAACCCATAGAACCTGTCATATCAACACGCCCGAGTACAATACCTGTCAAGTCTTTTGCTTCCGGAATAGCCAACATTTTATCAATATTCTGATATCCTGTTATAGTTTCTGTGTTTATTAAGAATGCAACGTCTTCCCTTTCTTCTTCGGGGAAAACAAACTTTGTAGCTTGAATATATTTCTTAAGAGCATAAGGGGTTTCAATCATTGGTGCAACTATCGCATTTACTCCGATTGTTCTTGCATCGTACATGTCTTTAATAGCTTCGCAGCCGCCTATTTTAATAGTCAAATCCAAGCCGGCCCTTGTAACGACTTCTTTTAGCCTTAAGGCTTCTTCCATTCTTGTGCCTTCAGCTTCAAACTCAGCTTTTATTCCAATTACATGATGGTTTTCCCGTAAATCAATCAAGGTTTGTACCATCTTTTTTTCTAAATTATTCATGCCCTTACCCTTATTTATCTTTTAATAATAATTGTTTATCTATTATATCTTTGTTTTTATCGTAGTAATTATATAACAAAGATACTGATTTTTCTATATTTGTAAATTTAATATCCATAAAGGCGTTTTTTAAACGCCGGTTATTCCCTGTATAATCAAGCCCATAGCCGTTATTTGCCACTTTTATATTTATATTTTTATTTGACAATTTCTTAACAATTTTTGCTAATTGCAGCAATTCAACTTTTTCATCAGGTACGATGTTATAACTTTTATGTTCAACATTGTTTTCTATAAAAAACTCTAAAATAGGCATTAAATCATCGATGAACAGGTAGCTGAATCTACGGTTTTGTCTTAAGGTTATATCCAACCCATAAATTGCTTTGCAAATAGCGTTTGAGATAAATCTTATTTGCCAGTCTTCGTATTTACCGAATATGCCGAATATATTGAGGTTAACGAAATTATCCAGTTTATCGATTTGTTTTTGCATGACATATTTACAAAAACTATGGTCATCTGTACCCATATTTTTATAAAGATCGTCCTCTTTTACATCGGAGTTATTTTTGGAAACATCATATATAGCGCCTGAGCCTAAATTAATGAATTTTTCATACTTGTCTTTATGCCTTTCAAGGTTTTCAAAAATTCTCATATTTGAATAAAAGCCGTTAGTCGGGTCTTTTGAGTTTCTGTGAGTGGGTTTTACAGCAGAATGGATAACAACGTCAAAGGTTTTATCTTTGAAAAATTCATCCACAGCGTCAGTATCGATTAAGTTGACTTCAAAGCTTCTCGGTGCAGTGATATTATACTTTTCGCCCAAATAGCTTTCTTTGATATTTTTACCTATAAACCCGCCGCTGCCAGTGAGAAGAACAGAAGCTGAGAAGCCCGGAGGCTGAGAAGCTGAGGTACTATTTTTCATTTGTATTTTTCCTTATCAGCGTTAACCTTAAAGCGTTAATACGTCGATTTAATACATCTATTTTATCATAGATATCTTTGTCTACTTCTGTAAAACTTAATTCTTCGGAAATTACAAGTATTGCAGATGCTTCTGAAAGCGAACCTGATGCCATATTCAAAAAATTCGCAAAATCTTTTGCGGTTTTTCTATTTTTACCTTCTGCTATATTTAAAGCAACAGATACAATGGCACGCTTAAGTTGAGCTTTTAAATTATACTCCTCAGATTTTGGTAAATTGTCAGCAATAGAATAAATTATTTTGATAAGTGCTATTGCCTCATTCCAAATAGCTAAATTTTTATACATTAAAATCCTCTTAGCTTCTTAGCTTTCCAGCTGCTTAACTGTCTAGCTCTTCACCCCTTAAGCTATTAGCTGCTTAACTGTCCTGCTGCTTGTTTGATAAACTCATGAATAACATCGGATGTCTTATCAAGCTCATTCTCTGTCAACGCAGGGAAGGTTCCTATCCAGAAAGTGTTGTTCATAATAAAGTCGGTGTTTGGAAGCATTTCATAATGTTCTTCGGTTAAATCTTTGGAGTTCAAAAGTCCGGAATAGGCTATTCTGAGAGAGATATTATCCTCAACCATCATAGGTTGCCTTAGAAGATTCCCTGCAAATAGCTGTCTTGTACCGATACCATTTTTTTCCAGATGTTCAACAAGCTCTTGTTTATTAAAGTCATTATTTGGCTTGACCGAAATTAAAAATCCAAACCAAGAAGGCTTTACTCTTTCATCTACCTCGGGCAAAATTAAATATGGTCTTAAATCATCAAGTTTTTTGAGTAAATAATTGGCATTCTCTGTTCTTCTTTTCAAAAACTCCGGCAGTTTTTTCAATTGAGCTAAAGCTATAGAAGCTTGCCAGTCAGTGATTTTAAGGTTAAAGCCTATATGAGAATATGTGTATTTGTGGTCGTATCCAAAAGGCAGGTTGCCAAGTTGCATCTTAAAACGTCTTTTACAAGTATCGTCTTTACCGGGCGGACACCAGCAATCTCTGCCCCAATCTCTGAAGGACATTATTATTCTGTATAATAGTGGGTCATTTGTCGCCACGGCTCCACCTTCACCCATTGTAATATGGTGTGCGGGGTAAAAGCTATATGTAGAAATATGCCCGAAAGTACCGACCTTTTTACCGTCAAATTCAGCGCCTAAGGCATCACAGCTGTCTTCAATAAGCCATAAGCCTTTTGACTCGCATAGTTTGGATATTTCATCAAGGTCAAAAGTATTGCCGAGAGTGTGAGCCAAGAATATGGCTTTTGTTTTTGAGCTTAATGCTTCTTCTATTTTTTCAGCCATAATATTATATGTACCGACTTCGCAATCAACAAATACAGGAACCAAACCTTGCTGCAAAATAGGATTAACTGTTGTGGGGAACCCTGCCGCTACGGTGATGACTTCATCACCTTTTTTTAACCTTTTATCTCCTAATTTTGTTGATGTTAAAGCCGATAACGCAAGCAAGTTTGCGCTGGAGCCTGAGTTTGTCGACAGCACATATTTTACACCCAGATATTTTGCGAATTCTTTTTCAAATTCATCGTTAAATCTGCCTGTTGTAAGCCACATATCAAGCGAGGCATCCATCATATTTTCAAGCTCTTCAACTCCTAATACTTTCCCTGATGCGGGTATGTAGTTGAATTCTCGTTTTTTATCGTAAATTGCTTTATAGTATTCTCTCGCCGCTTCTTTTACTTTATTTCTTAATTCTTGTTCCATTTTCTAAAATTTCTCCTTTTTATACAGTTAATATTTTTTCTCTTGCAGTACTTTTTTCCTCAAAATAATTTATTTGCGAGATTGTAAAGTTGTTCATTTTTTCGCCGTTATAGAAACGTTTATACCACTCAATAGTTGCTTGTATAGCTTCTGAAGCGTTAAAGGTTGGTGCCCAGCCAAGTAATTGCTGTGCTTTTTCGATATTGAGCATTAGAAGATTTGCTTCATGAAGGTCGTCTTTTTTATGCATAACGACTTCACCCTTGCCGTAAAATTCAACAACCTTCTGCGCAACATCAGCTACTTTTAATACGCTGTCTTCATTTGGTCCGAAGTTGAAGCCTTCTGCGTATTTTCTACCGTTTGTTAAAAGTTTTTCACCTAAAAGCAAATAACCCGACAGAGGTTCCAAAACATGCTGCCATGGTCTTACCGCTACAGGATTCCGTATTTCTATAGGTTTATTTTCATTGATATATCTTATGCAATCAGGAATTAACCTGTCTAAAGCCCAATCACCACCGCCGATAACATTGCCTGCTCTTGCTGTTGCCATAGAGTAGCCATCGTGAAGAAGATAAGAGCGTCTGTATGATGAGGACATAATCTCAACGCAGCCTTTTGAAGAGGAATACATATCATGCCCGCCCATAGGCTCATCTTCTTTGTAACCACGTTCTATTTCCTTGTTTTCATAGCATTTGTCTGTTGTAACATTGACAAACGCCTGAACGCTTTTACATTTTCTTGCTGCTTCCATAACATTCAATGTGCCTATAACGTTGGTTTCATACGTTAAAAGAGGTTCAGAATAAGAAAGTCTTACCAAAGGCTGTGCTGCCAGATGAAAAACCACATCGGGCTTGAATTTATTAAATGCTTTTTCCAGTTTTTTAATATCTCTTATGTCGCCGAAAATGTTTTTTATATGTTTGTCTATTTTAAGCTCTTTAAACATGGAGGGAGCTGTGTTTGGTCTTAATGAATATCCCAAAACTTCCGCTCCTAAAGTAGTTAGCCAAATAGCAAGCCAGCTGCCTTTAAACCCGCTTGCACCTGTTAATAGAACTTTTTTCCCTCTATAGATATTATTGTACATTCTTGCTCCTTAACCGTTTAAGCCAACAGCCTGTTTTTGCCAGACTGCCCAAGGCGCTTTGTATACCTGCCATAATTCTGTGAGTTCTGTTTTATCTCTCAGTGTATCCATAGGACGCCAAAATCCGTCGTGTTTAAAGGCGTTCAGTTGGTTATCTTTAGCAAGATTTTCAAGCGGAGTCCTTTCAAATATTACATCATTGCCATCGGAAATGTAGTCCAGAACTTCCGGCTGGCATACAAAATATCCGCCGTTAATCCAACTTTCCTCTCCCTTTGGTTTCTCCATAAAAGAGGTAATCATATTGTTGTCTTTTATTATCAATGCGCCAAAACGACCTGAAAGATGCACTGCTGTCATTGTTGCCAGTTTCCCTGATTGTTTATGAGCAGCTATAAGGTCGTTAATATTAACATCACAAACACCGTCGCCGTAAGTAAGCATAAAAGGTTCGTTACCGTTATAATC
>JAQVHS010000008.1:58512-85261 GCA_028696075.1 Candidatus Gastranaerophilales bacterium | reverse complement strand
GTATGACGCTGCGCATCCAAAGAAGGGTCCGTCATTTGCGAAATACGACCGACTTTTATTTTGTCTAAAGTTCTGCCTTCAGTATGCAGGTTGGTACGTCCGCCCCTTTTAACGGATTCTCCCGTATGGCTGCGGTACCTTGTGCCAAAACGCTCACTATTGTTATAAACAGGTTTGATGGCATCGTTCGGGCAGACTTTTCTGCATATTCCGCAGCCTCTGCAATAGTTATGTTCATCAACTACCTGTTTGATAACGGGAATTGCCGTTTGGTCTGCGTCAATGGAAAACCCTTTTTCGTTAGAAATAGCGTTTACTTTTTTGCGTTTTTGAACATCGACTTTAATAGCCCTGAAGGAACAAGAAGCAACACATTTGCCGCATAGCATACATTTTTCTGCGGAATATTCTATTATCCAGGGCAATTCATCCAGCGAAATCTGATTTATGTTATTCATTGCGCAATCCTCGCTACATTAAGGTCGTTATCCACAAAAACCGTTTCTCTTTCATTAGGATAAATATCTTGGGAAATATCTCTCGCCGGCAAAATTTCATTCGTGCCGCATACCTCGGAAGTCATAATAACCATATCGTCGTGCTTTGCAACAACGGTAGGTCTTAATTTTTTTGAATCGCAAACACACAACAATTCACCGCCCGGTAAAACGCCTATAGTAGTATTCGGACCGTTAATTTCAAGGTTGGCGAGAGAGGATTTTATTTTTAACAATACATCTCTGTCCTTGCGGTTTATAATTTGCTCGTAAGGGAGCGGTGTAATTACATGTTTAAAATACTTTAAAGGCCACTGCAAAATCTTATGTACATAATGCAATGTGTACAAAAAACATTGAGAGTCTGATTCAAAACCGATGTAGCCTTTGTAGAGATTTTTTTGAAACAGTTTATTTTTTTCATAAAAAGTATTTTCACCGTTAGTTAAGGTTGTATACCCCTGAAGAAAAAACGGGTGGGCGGCATAGCGGACAATATCGTAGTTGGTATTTTGCCTGCACTGCGCTGTAATAATCTTTGCCGTAAAATCACTGTTTTCTTTCCAAAGATTAAAATAAGTGCCGATATCTGTCGGGTCGCCGATTTCTTTCAGCGTAATTACATCCTGCCAGAATGAATATACAAAGCCGTCCTCGTCTTTTTCTAAAAGTTCGCGTAATTTTAAACGAGTATTCACAAGCAGCTCTTCTTTTTCTTCTTTAGACGCGTTTTTGTAATGTTTAGGGTATTGAAAAACCTCAAAAACGTAATTAGGCATAGGCTCTATATTTAAGCCCTCAATATGGTTGATTTCCGGAGAATATTGAAATACCCTCATAAAACCTTGCGCATGCAAATAATCTTCCGCATGTTTCATCCCTTTATCGGTGCAGGCCATGGAAAGAATGGGCAGCTCTTTATAATTCTCAAAAATCCCGCCTAAATCCTGCATAACGAAGGCGAACCCTGAATTATCATGCCCCTTTTGCTGTGAGCGCATAAGCTTAAGGGCTATTGAGGGGTGTATATAATGCTTAGATTTAATTGTTCCTATTCTGCACATAAATTTTTCTTACGTTTTAATCCAATAAATAGTTTAATTTGCTGCCTTCAAATGAAAACCGATAATTCGTTTCACATTTTACATTAAATTGCACAAAAAATCACGTAATATTTTTAAGAAATATCGGACAAATAAAATACGTACAGGCGAAAATCCTACAAAAACAAAAATATTTGACATTTTACACTTCGAAATATTCAGCAGGTTTGCCTCCATTGTTTGAAGGAATTTTAATATTTTTTTTAAAGAGAAATCAAACCAATGCCGATAACCCATGCAAGCAAAAACGCATGGTGAGTTATGAGTTCAAGAATTATATTAGACAAAGATATCTATAAAAACAAAACTCTTTTACTTAGGAAAGGCAGTGTTTTAGATAGTTATCTGCTTCAAAAATTAAACAATTTCGGCATAAGTAATTCTGAAATATCCGGCTTTACTTCCGCTGAAATATCATTGCAGGAAGCCCAAAGAGTCTTAATAGTCCAAAAAAACAGGTTTGATAATCGTAGAATACGTGAAATTATTGAATTCGCAGGTTTTGCTCCGAAAAATATTTTTATAAATAACGACTCGAGTTATTTTGATGAAATTGATTTTAATAAGCTTAATTTCTTGTTTATTGACGATGAATTTTTTACGCAAGAGCTTGCAGCAAAAATCTTTATGGGGTTAGAAAAAAACCGCCTGAAAATATTTGTCTTAAATCATGATATTAATTCGTCAGACACAATAAACTTTAACAGTGATTTTATATCCGTTAAGTATCTGCATAAGCCTTTGGCTAAAGACTATATTAAAGCTTTGATAAAAATTTACGGTTAATCCGCAATACTTTCCAATGCGGCTTCTTCTTGCGCTTCATCGGTAAGAACTTCAACAGGCGCTTCTTCCGGCAAATTTGCATATTTATAGCCGTACATAAAGTAAATAGCAACTCCGCAAGCAATCCAAACCGCAAACGCTATAAACGCATCCATTGGAATTCCTTTGTAAATAATAAACAGGCAGCAGGCAATTCCTGCAAGCGGAATCCAGGGCATAAGAGGGATTTTGAACGCTCTTTCTGCGTTGGGGTTAGTGTATCTGAGAATAATAACGCCTATACTTACGATAATAAACGCCGTAAAAGTACCTATATTGCATAAATCCGCAGAACCTTTTAAATCCAGCACCAAAGTCCCTATCATAGTAAAAATACCCGTTGCTATAGTTATTACGTAGGGAGTAGAGAATTTTGGGTGAATTTTTGAAAAAACTTTAGGCAAAAGGTTATCTCTGGACATCGCAAACAAAACTCTTGTAGCTGCCAGCTGTAATACTAAAAGCACGGAAAACAAACCCGCAATAGCCCCCATAGAAACAAGCATAGCAAGAAAATTCTGATTAATGGCATTAAGCGCATAGGCAATAGGGGCATGTATAAAATCCTGATTACCTACTATAGCGCTGAAAGGGAATAATCCCGTCAATACGGCAGCAACGGCAATATAAATTAAACTGCAAATTAAAAGCGTTCCTATAATAGCGATAGGCATATTTTTTTGAGGGTTTTTTGTTTCCTCGGCTGCGGTTGAAACAGCATCAAAACCTATGTAGGCAAAGAAAATTAAAAATGCGCCTTTAAAAATTCCGCTCATACCTGACGGCATAAACGGAGTCCAGTTTTCGGGTTTAACATAAAAAGCGCCTGCGATTACAAAAAGAAGAATTACACCAACTTTGATTATAACCATTATTTCAGCCATTCTTTTACTTTCTTCCATACCTTTGTAAAGCAAAAAGCTTATAAAAGCTATGAATATCATAGATAAAATATTAACCTCCAAACTATATCCGAAAATACTCAAATGGTGAACCCAATAAGCTTTATTTGTAATAATATCGGGCAGAATACCCTGAAACCCCTTCATAAACTCAAACCAATAAGAGGAAAGCGCCAAAGCAACCGCAATATTGCCTATAGCATATTCAAGCATCAGCACCCAGCCCATAATCCAGGCGCTAAACTGCCCAAACACGGCAAACGTATATGTATATGCGCTTCCTGCAACAGGAATAAGCGAAGCAAATTCTGCATAGCAAAATGCGGAAAATATACAGGCAATAGCAGCTATAATCAATGAAATTATAAAACTTGGTCCGGCTGCAGCTTCGCCTGCTATAGCAAGTCCCGACAACGTAAATACTCCCGTTCCTACAACAGCTCCTATCCCTAATATTATCAAATCTGTCGCCCCCAGGGTTTTTTTCAGATTACTCTTTTTTGCTGTCTGCAAGAATTCTTCGGGATTTTTACGTTTTAAAATTTTGCTTAAAAACTCACTTTTTGGTTTTTCCATTTTTTGCTATGCCTCATTTTCATTTATGTAAATATAATATTATCTCTTGTTATAATTGCATCATAATTTCTGTAACCGAGTATTTTTTCAATATCATCGGAATGTTTGCCGAGAAGTTTTTTGCAATCTTTGCTTGAATAATTCACCATTCCCCGGGCTACTTCTTCGCCGGCTTCATTTAGAATACTTACCACATCATTTTTATCAAAGCTGTTGATGATATCTACAATGCCGATGGGAAGCAGACTTGCATTTTTTTCAAGCAAAGCACTGTAAGCCCCGCTGTTAACCTTAACAGCGCCGGCAAGGTTAGTAGCGTAAGCTATCCAGCGTCTTTTTTCAGAAAGGTTTTCACTCGGTAAAAATACGGTGCCGACCGGTTCGTCAGAGAAAATTTTTCTTATTATACGGGCTTCATTACCGTTAGCTATAACAGCTATTCCGCCTGAATGTGTGGCGACTTTTGCCGCTTCAAGTTTGGTTTTCATCCCGCCTCTGCCGCCTTTGGAAGCATCAAACCCTAATTTTTCTATATCGGGAGTGATGTCTTCTACAACAGAAATAAGTTTTGCATCTTTATTTACACGGGGGTCATCGTTATACAACCCGTCAACATCTGACAGAATAACCAACAAGTCCGCATCAAGCCCGCTCATAACAAGTGAAGAAAGTTTATCATTATCACCAAAACAAGCCTTTTTATGACAGGTCGGTTTCAGTTCCGCTGCACTGACCGTGTCGTTTTGGTTAATAATAGGAATTACACTACAGGATAACAGTTCGTTAAGCGCGCTTTTTAAGCTTAAATAACGGCTTCTGAAATTAAAATCGTCTTCGGTTAAAAGCACTTGTGCTACGGTAACCCCGAATTTTTCAAACGCATCTTCATAAAAGTGCATTAATTTAGCCTGCCCTACGGCAGCGCATGCCTGTTTTGCGGCAATTAAAGAAGGCTTTTTAATACCCAGTCTGGCGGCTCCAAGCCCTACCGCGCCTGAAGTCACTATCAAAATTTCCTTGTCCTGATTTTTCAGGTCGGCAATATCTTCAATAAAACCGTAAATTCTTGATAATGCAATCGAACCGTCTTGTCTGGACAGCGCATTTGTCCCAAACTTAAAAACTATTCTTTTTGCCTCTTTAATTTTTTCTTTTATATCCATCTTTAATCTAAAACCGGTCTTTATATACTGTACATTTTACATATTTTTTTAAATTCGTTCAACTCCAAAACGCAGTAAGCTTCGACATATTGCCTTTGGGGACCTAATGCCCTGTAGGAATTCAGCCCTCTCACTTTATTTGTATAATCACGGGTAGCAATTTGGGATTTATGAGTTTTTATGAGTTCAATTTTTGCATCCATCACATCTTCAATATCGACAAAGAAATTAGGCAGTGCAAGAGCCGTCCAGACCTCATACATTACGATTTTTACATTATGTTTATGCGCTTTATCTTTTAAAAGCTCATTAAGCATTAGCGCTACTGCTTTATGGTCCCGATGCTGGTCCAGAATATTGGGAATGAAAATATAATCATAATGAGAAACATTTATTGAAGAAAATTTATCATATCTCATTATCAGGCGCTTATCGTCAACATCTTCAAAAAAGCTGTAGTAGTTGACGCCTGCTTTTTCCATAGCTTCAATAAATTCGTTTTTGCGGACTTCAATTTTTTCTTCGTAAGTAAGATTAGGGATTTCTACCCCTTTAAAACCGTTTGTAAGACAATAAACATCAAACATTTTAGGATATTTGAGCAGAACCCCGCCGCAGCCTATGCTCTCATCGTCAGCATGAGGCGCTAAAATCAAACAACGGGCATCTTTTTTAAAATGTAATTCTCTGGGCTGAAGATTTATAGAAAAGTATATTCTGTAGATATGTGATATTAAATTTTTAAAAATCAACTTGCGCATGAGTTTTCCTCTTTTTCATTTTTAAATATTAACACAAAAAAAGAGAAGCAAAAAAACGGATATTTAAAAATCAATACTATTCACCCTCAAATGCAGGTCTTATCATAATAATAGAGTCTAAATTAAGTTGAATAAATTCATGATTTTCAATCGCTTTCACTGCACTTTTGCGATGTCGCAGCTCGCAATTTTTAATGGCAACAAATCTTTTTTGATTATTCAAAACATCTGATAACACACGATTTTTTCTGCCTGTTTTCGGATAAAATATAAAGCCTTTTATCTCAAAATCTTCCGTGATTACTAAAACCCTTTCGCTCCATACCCCGCTTACAAAAGCACCGGCTCTTTCATTTAAATCATTTCTTTCCATAAAAACCTCCTTTAACTTCCGATATGCGAGTAAGATTGGAATAGCGGCAAATAAAGAGCTAACGCTAAAACCAGTACAACAGCGCCAATAAATACAAGCATTATAGGTTCAATAAATTTAGTTAACAAATCTATAATTCTATCAAGCTGGTTATCAATAAATTCACTTGATTTTTCAAGCATTTCGCCGAGTTTACCCGATTGTTCGCCTGTTGAAATCATAAACAATATGATAGGCGGAACAACTTCAGAAGATTTAAGCGCATCGGATAAATGCAAACCCTGTTGAACTTTCACTGCAGAAGTTTTAATTGCGGTATTAATTACATTATTTGTAATGGTAAAATTACCTAAATATAAACAATCTACAATAGGCACCCCTGCTTCATACGATACAAGCATTACGGAGATAAAGTTCGAGAATTCGGCTAATTTTACAAAATCACGAATTAAAGGAATAGAAAGCAAAAATTGGTCAAATCTGTTTTTAAAAGGTTCGAAAGCAAACAATCCGATTAAAAACCAATAAATTGTAGCAAAAAATATAGGCAAAACCATCCAAAATTTAGCCAAAAATTTGCCTGTATCTATACACATTTGAGTAATCCAGGGAAGCTGTGCGCCCATTCCTTCATACATTTCCGCAAATTTAGGGAATACAAACATAAGCATAACAAGCACAATAACAACGGCAAATAAGAGCACAATACATGGATATGCAAGTACTCCTATAATTTTGCTTTTTAAATCATCTTGTTTTTTCAAGAGTTTAGACATTCTCTCTAAAGTAACGTCCAGTTCACCCGATTCTTCGCCTGCTCTTACCAAGCCGATATATAACGCGTCAAAAATCTGAGGGAATTTAGCTACCGTATCGGCAAAATTCACTCCGGCTATTACCTGTTTTCTGATTTCGCTTGCGATTGAACGAAGCCTTACGCTGTTTGTATCACTCTCTAAAAATACCAACGCTTCAATGAGAGGTACACCGGCTTTTAGAAGAATTTGCAGCGTTGTTGTAAAATCGATTTTTTCTCTGCCGGATAATTTTCCCAATCTGACCTTTTTTCTTGCGTCAGCTTGCTGCTGCCTGACAGCTGTTTCCGAGTAACTTGAAGCTGTCGGGTCTATAATACGCGTAGGAAAGAGGTCAAGCTGGATTATAAGGCTTCTTGCTTCTTTGTCATTAACAGCTTCTATTTTGCCTTCCACCTTTGTGCCGTCTTCTTTTTTTATTGCGTAATATTTAAACGTTTTCATCCAGTAATTCCCGTATTAGTCATTAACCACACCCAGTACCCTTACAAATTCACTGATGGGGGTTTCGCCGTTTATAATATGTTGTATGCAGTATTGTTGCAGTGTTTTCATACCGCAGCTTATAGCAGTTTCTTCTATTTCTATATCAGAAGCTGACATATTTATTAACTTCTTAATTTCTTTATTCACAGACAACAACTCAAATAATCCCAACCTGCCCAGGTAGCCTGTGAATTGGCATTGAGGACAGCCTGCCGGTTGATAAACGGTTTTTTTTGTGAAATTTTCTATGTCTTCTTCATTAAGCAGAATTTGTTTAACTTCTTCTTTTTGGGGGCTATAAGATTTTTTGCAGTGAGGACAAAGCTTTCTTACAAGCCTTTGCGCAATAATACCTGACAAAGACGAGGCAATAAGATAATTCGGCGCACCCATCTGCATAAGCCTTGAAATCGTGGCAGCAGCGCTGTTTGTGTGAATGGTGCTTAATACAAGGTGTCCTGTAAGCGCAGCTGCAATAGCAGATTCCAGGGTTTCATAGTCACGGATTTCGCCTACCAGTATAATATCGGGGTCTTGTCTTAATATAGCCCTTAAACATGACGCAAAGGTAATATCGGCTTTTGGATTTACCTGAATTTGATTTACCCCTTCCAGCCTTATTTCGACAGGGTCTTCAATTGTTGTAATATTAACATCTTCTTTATTTAAACTGCTTAAAACCGAATATAAAGTAGTTGTTTTACCGCTGCCTGTAGGACCTGACGCTAAAATAATACCGTGCGGGATTTTAGTCATCCATTTCAATTTTTCTATATCTTCTTTATAAGCCCCGATAAGCTCAACATCCCTGTTCTCGCCCGCCGACAAACTTATACTCGGCTGCAAAATTCTGATTACCATTTTTTCTTTACCGCCGATAGGAATGGTGTTAATCCTGCAATCGTAAGTCTTGGTTTTATGCTTGATAGAAAATGCGCCGTCCTGCGCTCTTCTGTGTTCTGCGATATTCATCCTTGCAAGTACTTTAAACCTTGAAATAATACTTGATTCCACAGCCTGAGGGATTTCGACAACTTTTTTCAAAATGCCGTCTGTTCTGTAGCGGACTATATAACCGTTAAACCTGGGTTCAATATGGACGTCGCTGGATTTTGTGTCAATGGCATCAGTAATAATCTGGTTTGCAAATCTTGAGATGGAACTTTCGTCATCTTTGATGGCTTTTTCAACTTGTGAAAACAGTGTTTCTTCTTGAAGCATACTGTTTTCGCTGGAAATATGTTCAAAAAGTTTTGCTTTTCTGTCTGCTTCTTTTAAAAATGCGTTAACCGTGCGTTCAAATTCATAAAAAGTGATAAGCCTCGGAATAGGTTTTAAGCCCGATAAAAATACTACTTCGTTTAAAACTTTTTTATCCGTGGGGTTTACCATTCCGACAACAACATTTCTGCCGTCTGATGAAATAGGTACAACTTTGTTATCCTGCAAAAATTCTCTGGGGAAGAGTTTAAACAAATCATCGGAAAATTTCAGCTGTTTTTCATCAACGCTTTCTATCCCCTGTTGTTCGCTAAGCGCATCTTTTAACTGTTTAATCGTTACGAAGCCTAAATTAACAAGCGTAGAGCCTATAGGTTCACTTCTTTTTTGGCTGTCCGTAAAAGCTTTATCCACTTGTTCTTTTGTAACATATCCTTTTTCTATTAATATGTCGCCAATTCTTTTTTTAGGTTTTTGGGCAGAGGGTTGGACATTTGGGGTTAATGTTTTATTGGCATTAATGTTTTGAACAGCGCCGGCTGTGATAGGAATACAGACAGGCAGCAATGCATAATTTAAAAGCTCGCTGAATTGTTCGGAAGGCAGTTGGATAAGCTTGGGTACTGATTGAAAATTCGCCTTAATTATTGACGGAATTTGAGTATCAGACTTGTCAACGCAAGCTATAAAAATCGTGCCTGCCTGCTCATTTATAGGTAAAAATTTATGCTGCTCAAGCAATTTCTTATCTATTTTGCCGCAAACATTTCTATCAATAATTTTCTTTAGCTTTTCTAACAATTTGCCCCCTATATGTTTTCCTGCACAGGTGCATCGTCATTTAATATCTTCGGAGTAACGATAATTATTAATTCAGATTTGTCTGACTCCCTTGAAGAAGACCTAAACGCTACTCCTATGATAGGAATATCAGCCAAATACGGCATTTTGCCCGAAGATTTAGTTTCATGTTCTTGGATTAAACCGCCTATAATCAAGGTTTCATTATCTTTTAATCTTATATTTTTTAGTTCAAGTTTTCTTTCGCTTAACAAGGTAATATAACCGCCGTTAGCAGCAGTTTGACCAGAAGGTACACTATAGGACGGGCTTAAATCCATATAGATATAGCCGTCAGGGGTAATAGTAGGTTTCACGCTAATTTGAATACCATATTGCCCGATTTCAACTTCCTGGGTAACTAAAGGCTGATATGTTGTTGATGATTGTTGAGCCTTGATATTTTTTACATAGTCCTGAGTCAAATCAATTGTTGATTCTACATTGTTTTGAACTAAAATTTTAGGATTAGTAAGAACTCTTCCTTTGCCTTGTTTCATTAAATAGGTTAATTTGTTTTTAAGCTCCAGAGTATTGCCAAATACCAGGAATGGCAAACTGCTGGCAGCTGCGGCAGCTGTCGAACCTGTTGTACCCGTAGTGCCTGTTGTAGCAGCTGTATTAGGATTAGCATTGGAGTTAAAATCTATTGCAGAAGTATCACCGCTAAATCCGAATGAAAACGTACCTGCAGTAACCTGCCAAATAGGGCTAATTGTCCTTTGTCCGTTAGCATTCAATTCTATAACCGATATTTCTAAAATTGCCTGCTTTTGTTTAATATCATTATCTTCAATAACTCTTGAAGCCAATCTGAGCTGCTCGGGTGTAGCGCCTGAAACGCCTATTTTACCAAGATCAGGATAATAGGAAACAACAAATCCGTTGCTGTCAAATCCCGAAAAAGCGCCGTCTACTTTTCCGCCGTTAACATCCTTTGACGAGCAGGCAACTTTTACGCCGCTTTTACCGTCGCTGTCCGCTGATTCGCTTTTAATATCAGGGGTGCCAAAAACCTTATGACAAACCAACCCTGCCATTTGACCCGCTGCCATATGGTTTACATCATACATAACGGTTTCTTGTTTTTTATCAAGCTCTTTGATTACTTTTTGAGCCATATCAAAATCTCTTTTGGTACCGATAATGACTATTTGATTGGTGCTGGGGTTTGTGATTGCAATTTCATTATTCGCAAGACTCGGGTCTTTTAACTTATAAATAGTTTTGTTCAAGAAGTCAGCTATTCTCGTTGCGCTTTCATACTTAATATTGAAGGTGCGCATTTCTTGCTGACCGAACCCTATATCTTTTGATGCACTTTTTGAAGAAACTATCAAGGTATTACCGTCAACCCAGAAGTTCAAATCATTCATAACCATTACATACTCAAACGATTTATTTAAAGTTACATTAACCAAATCCAAAGTCACATTGCCGCTTACAGAGTCGTGTAAAATAATATTCATGCCTGCTTTGTCGGCAAGCATTCTCAAAACCTGCCTTACATCGGAATCTCTAAGACTTATGGTAACCAGTTTAGGGCTTTTGGTAATACTTACATTACCTTCCAGAAGCGGAATAGAATAATTCGCAGAATCAAGCTGTCCTACGGACGGCTTTACCATTGCTGTACTCTGAGGGTAGACGTTAGCACTTATTGCAAACGCGGGAGCAGCTAAAATTGTTACTGCTAAGTAACAACTGAGTGCTATTTTTGAGAATATTTTGTATGTAGGCATATATAACTCCTTGGTTAATCAATCTTTGGCGGTGCGGGTAAATCTCCGAGATTTTTCAAATCAATTGTAGGTAATGAATTTTTTGAAGGGGTATCAGGAAGAGAAAAATCTTTCAATATGTTGGTATCTTTCTGGTCCTTTTTTTTCACTGCTTTAACTATAATAATATCTTCAGGCCTTGCGGGATGTTTTACTCCTGCAAATCTGCGGCCTAAATTGTAAACTCCGGTCGGATTGACATCACCTTCAACAATCTCCCCTACCCTGGTCCTGAACGAATTAGAACCTGTTTGAATTGCCACATAATCTTTTTTAATATCCGCAATAGTAAATTGTTCTATTTTATCACCTTTTTTAACCAAATAATCCTGATCAAGCACGTTTATAATAGCCGAAGGGCTGTTTATATCATACAAAATGCCTGTAACTTTTGCCGAAACCAAATTCGTTAAATCCGCACTATCCGCGCCCATTAAAGGAGGCAGGGGCAAATCGCTGAACCGCATTGATGCGTTATAAACAAGGTTTCTTTCCTTATAGGGGACAAAAGGGGTGCTTCTTCCTATGTCTTCTACGTTTACAATAACATTACTGTCTGTCAGAACTATCATATCTTTATCTGCGATTTGGCTTGTTTTATCAGATTTCATTTCTTTTGAAATATCCCGAGAATCTGACTTTTCATCTTCCATAATAAGCGAGGACTCAGGTTCATTGGTGCATGACACCGTAGTTAGCCATACACAAAACATCAAGGTTATAAAAAAGAAACGTCTGAGTTGTTTACAATTCATATTCGATACACTCGGTTTACAACAAGTATATTATTACACATAAGTATTCTACTTTTTATTGCATTAATTAAAATCATACAAACAAAGTATATGAAAAGGCAAATTTGTATCATTTGAAGTAGATTATTTATTGCCAAACTTATGCGATAAGGTATAAACTGTAATATAATGTTTACTGTTGTGAGGATATATGCTAAAAATCAATCGAATATTTTCAGACAATGTTAAAATGCGCGGAGCCTCTGAACAACTATCAGCAGATCCCGATAAATTAAGCTTTTCCCAAAAAAACTGCCTGCTGCGATTAATAAGCTTCTTTTTGCCGGTACAAAAAAAATTCGCCCGGGAAGTTTTTGTAGCAAAACGTAAAAATAAAGTGCTTGCCAAACTGGCTTTAACCCCCGACAGCTTCTCAAAATCACGCTGGCAGTTTACATCTCTTATGTTCAAAGAAAAACACAAACAAATTGCCAAAACCCTTATTGACTACGTTGTAAATTACTATGGAGGCGCAGGTGCTTCGACTTTTTTAGCATACGTTGATGAAACTAATCCGCAAATGATTTCCGTGCTTAAAAATGAATGCCTGTTTAGAAATTGTGCCAAAATTGAGTTTTTAACACTTGAAAATTTAGCCTCATTAAATATTGAATATGACTTAAATGATTTTCGCGATGTTAATGTAAAAGACAGCGAAGAACTGCTGGAAATAAACACCAGCAATATTTTCACGCATTATCGTCCGGCTTTAATTTCTGATTTGGGTGAATTTAAGCTAAATAAATCTCACAACAATATATTTAAGGTTTTTGCACCAAAAGGCAATATAGCAGGGTATTTCAGACTTTGTTCAAATAACAAAAAAGACTTTTATCTTGATGTAATAACGTCAAAACCCTATGAACAGTGCTATTTAGAAATGCTTGGCTGCATTAAAGATATTGTGCTTGAGCAAAATAATGAAGCAAGTTTAACAGTGTACCTTAAAAAGTACAGGCAAACAGCGGGTAAACTTAAGGAGGTTTTAGAAGAACTCGGCTTTAATTTCAGCAGCTCAACGCAAATTCTTGTAAAAGATTACTGGCAAAGAATTCCCGTTAAAAACGAGATGGAAGAAAAATTGTTTGTACTTTTTAACGACATAAAAGGAATGGTTTAGCCGCTCAGAAGCCGAACATTTTTAAAAGACTTACCTAACTCAAATCTGCTTGCAAAATTATTATTAGACTTATATGATGTTAATGTTGCAAGCGGGCAGGAATTAAAATGATAAAGGCTCAAAAGGGTACAAAAGACATAATTTTAGACGAGAGTGCAAAATGGCAGGCGGTAGAAAAAATCGCAAGAGATATTTTTGCCGCGGCGAATTACAAGGAAATCAGAACACCGATTTTTGAAAGTACCGAGCTTTTTACAAGAGGAGTAGGGGATTCTACCGACATTGTAAATAAAGAAATGTATTCTTTTAAACAAAAAGACCGCGATATCACCCTTCGTCCCGAAAATACGGCGGGAGTTGTGCGGGCTTTTATCGAA
The DNA here is from genome assembly GCA_028696075.1 of Candidatus Gastranaerophilales bacterium. NCBI lineage: Bacteria > Bacillati > Candidatus Melainabacteria > Candidatus Gastranaerophilales > Candidatus Gastranaerophilales bacterium. The sequence continues at coordinate 71,627 of JAQVHS010000008.1, read as the reverse complement.
CACAATATGCAGAGGCTTTCTCCTCCTGTGAAACTCTGGTACACAGGTCCTATGTTCCGCTACGAAAGACCTCAGGCAGGACGCCAAAGACAGTTTCATCAGGCAGGGGTTGAGCTTTTTGGAATAAAAGAAGCCGCTGCCGATGCCGAGGCAATCTTAACAGCTATAGAATTTTTGCATAAATTAGGATTGAAGGACTTAGAACTTGAGATAAATTCTTTAGGCTGTCCTAAATGCCGTGAGAATTTTACAACCGAGCTTAAAAAAGAAATCTTCAAAAATCTCGACAAATTCTGTGATGATTGCAAAGTAAGATATGAAAAAAATCCGTTAAGAATGCTTGATTGCAAAAGCGAAGAATGCCAGACACTGTTAAAAACCGAAAATATAAGAAAAATAATAACAGGGGATTTTATTTGTGAAGAGTGTCAGGCGCATTTTGAAGAATTAAAGTCATATTTAAACACAATGGATATAAAATATTCCGTAAACAAGCTGTTAGTGCGGGGCTTAGACTACTATAACAGAACCGTATTTGAAATAAAAAGCAACAATTTAGGTTCCCAAAACGCAGTATGCGGAGGCGGACGTTACGATAATCTCGTTGAAATGCTCGGCGGCACTCCGACACCGGCAGTCGGCTGGGCCATGGGAATGGAGCGGCTTTTATCTCTCGTTGAGCAGGATACGTCGCAAGTTATCAACGCCTTTGTTGTTTCAAACAATACGGCTGAAACGCTTAAACTTGTTCAAAATTTGCGCGCCAAAGGATTATGTGTCGAATTTGACATGCAAAACAGGAAATTTTCAAAACAGTTGGAAAAAGCTGTTAAATCAGGTGCGCAATATGCTTTAATCTTAGGCGAAGATGAAATCAGCTCAAATAAAATCACGGTTAAAAACCTTGAAACAACCCAGCAGCAAACTGTTTCTTCTGCAGAAGCATTGGGAATTTTAACAAAATAACGAATAAATTATATTTAACAAATGTTAAATATATTGCCTGTTTTTTAAACATACCCGTTGTTACCCATGATTATTGAATTGCAATAGTTTTTTAACAAATATTAATGTTTTTTTTGTAAAACTTTTTATTTAAGGTAAAAGTTATATCAGGTAAGCTTTTGTGTCTTTAGTTAAAAAAACAATGTAAAAATATAAGCAAAAAATTGCATTATTGTTTGCAAAGTTGTACTATTTTGTTCTAAGATGTTTTTAATGGATTGATGATCTGCAACGTTGATTTTATTCACATTTAAGGGTCTATCAAAATACATTTCATAAAATATCAATACATTGTTTGTTGATAAATTTTTGCAACTAATGAATTAAAGAGAACGACAAAATTTTGTGGAGGAGTCGGGGTGTTAGATCACGGTTATATTCAAATTTATACTGGGGACGGTAAAGGAAAAACTACGGCATCATTGGGATTGGCGCTGCGTGCATTGGGGCATGGCTGGAAGGTACTTATTATTCAATTTACCAAAGGACAGCAGGATGACAACTATTACGGTGAAATAGCTTCATCTAAATTAATTCCTAACTTGAAAGTTATTCAATTTGGAATGGACAGAGTGGTTTATTCGCACAATATTTGTATAGATGATTACAAAGAAGCAAGAACAGGCTGGCAATACGCTAAAGAAGCTATTAACAGCGGTGAATATCAATTGGTGATAATGGATGAGTTGAATATATGCATTGATATGGGACTTATCAAGGTTTCAGAAGTTAAGGAAACGCTCCTTAAAAGACCTGAAAATATTGAGATAGTTATTACAGGAAGAAGAGCCCATCCCGAAATAGTTGCTATGGCACATTTGGTTACGGAAATGAAACCTATCAAACATTACTTTGATATGGGTGTTATGGCACGTCAGGGGATTGAATATTGATGAAATTTCAGATTGGGTGAGAGATTTGGAAAAACGGGAAGCTTTTTTAGCTTCTCTTTTTTTTATGTACTTATGCACCAAAGATTAATTATTTAACTCTTTTTAAAATCGTAACAGCATTGTCAAGCGTTATATCAGTATGATTTCCGTCTGCATCAACCCCGACAAGCGCTCCTGCAGCGTTAATACAATATTTTTTATAAAGTGCGTTGCCGTCTTTATCAAAAGTTGATACATCAACAAATTCCGAACCATTTTCAAGTTTACCGGGTAATCCTTGCGTATATTCTCTGCCGCCAAATTCATGCAGGACGGAAGCGGCTTCTTGTAAATCTATTTTCCCAATTTGCGCAGATGCTGCTTTAGATTTACGTCTGGAATTATCAAACCCTTTGTTATGCATAAGAATAATAGCGTCATTTTCGCTGTTATATCTGTACAGACCTATTATATTGTCCGCTGATTGTTCTTTAAGCACGACAGTATCGCCGTTTACTAAACAGGACAAATCTTTTTGATTTCTTAAGTTTAATATTTTGGAGATTGTATTTTTGTAATTCTGAACATGCTTATATTGGTTATTATCTAAGCGTTCCCAGGCAGCTCTGCCTCTGTTTTGAAGATGATTATTTTTCGATTTATCTTCACCGCCTGTTTCAAGCAGTTCATCACCTGCAAAAACTGTAGGAGTACCGGGCAGCGCAACCATTAATCTCATTAGTTCAGTACCTCTTTGGGCTGCGTTTTGGGTATACGCTTGATGGACAGCGGGTTTTAAACTTTTAAACTCAGTTTCGAGTCCGCCGGGAACTAATTTGGATGCTTCGTCATAGATGAAGTCGAACGGTCTTGCGCCGAATTTGTGTCCGCTTCTGTTATTTTTAGATGCTAATGTGTCCAGCGCCTTTGTGAAAGCTTCCAATAGCTCGTTTTTATTGTTTTTTGATTGAATTGCAGCATTCAAGCTTTCAAGCATAGCTGCTTCTTTAGCCAAAGCAAGCGGCTCAATTTCTTGGAAAAGTCCTTCTTTCAATTGATTTATTCTATCTTGATTAGCAGGTTGTTCTTTCATCTGCGCAATATAACGTTTGTAATAACGAGAGTGCGACAAAAATGCCTCTTCAAGCTCTTTCAATACCTCTTCATCTATACTATGGTCATAGCCCAATTTTGTATTTATGCTAAATCCGTCTGCTATTCTTGGTTTGTCATGGTTATCTACCCCTACGTGTGAATAAGCCACGTTGTTTTTAGACCCGCTGTACAAAAATCCCGGTGTAGTATCCCAGCCTTTTAGCAATTTCTCTACTATAATACTGGCAGCGGTTTTGTCATGTTTGGCTGAACCCAATTCTGAGTGACCGGACAAATAAGCTTGCAAGCCTGAAAATAAGAAACTATAGTTTGTTTGAGTCGTAAAACCGGTTTGAGAAATAAATTTATTTTCCAAATCACCTTGATTTGCAAATCTTTCATTAACATTATGAGCGGCAATATCAGAATCTGTAACCTCGCCTATTCTGTAGGCATGAGGGTTGTATAAACTTACTTCATCATTAAAGTCTTTCCATATTTTTATGGCTTCTTCCCAGGTTTCTCTTGTGCCTGCTTCTTCTTCAAGCATAGCGTCCATTTCAGCCACATCTTTTGCAGCGTCAATTCTCCAGCCCAGTCCTGATTCTGTTTTATCAAGAATATATTCCGCTACTTTTAATTTATTGGAATTAATATGCGCAAGCCTGTATGCAAAATGATTAACCAAAAAATTAGAATCCTGAGTTGATAATCTGTTAATATTTTTCTTCATAATACTTACCAACTGTGCGGCTTTTTCGTTTTGGGTTACGCCGTTAACCCCGATTGAACCCAGTGTAATCTTCTTCAGCATTTTCATAGATTCTTCATCATAAGAGAAAATCTTTTCAGCGGGGAAATTAGGGTCTAAAGCTTTTATTGTTAAAAATCTTACCAATTCATCAGCAATCAGCCTGACCAGTTTAAGATTTACGGGTCCTAAATCCCTATCCTGAAGATAAAGTCCGGCATTAATATTAGCGTCATCCATCATTTGAAATATACGATAAGCCGTAAATTCCATGCTTTTTGATTTGCTATACAGATGTCTGTCTGCAAGCTGCTTAAAATTAGAGGAAGCGAAAATAGAGGTAATATCGTCATTTACTTCAATCGCCTCCAAAGGAGAACTTTTTAATGTTTCTTCTATAGTTTCAGGTACGGGAGACAGTTCAACCGGAACACATTCACCGTCAACAATCTTTGAAATTTCCTGTTCGGAAATATTCCTGGCTGCTTCAGGCAAATAGGTACCTGCCAAGCTATCTATCTTGTTTTTGTATACTTTAGAGCTTACCGTTCCGGGCAGTGCTAAAGCTATATGCTCCAGCAAAATATCCGCTGTTTTTTTAGTCCAATAGGCGCCTATGGAAGTTATATAATTTCTGACTTCCTGATTGGCTTTTCGTATTGCTTCAATTTTTCTTTCGGCTTCTTCAACAGTATTAGCTTCATCATAAATTTTTTGAAGCTTTGATTCAGGCAAAGTCAGTCTTAATTTTAAAGTATCTTTATTTCCGTTCCACAATCTGATACCTGAAGATTTATCAGCTGTTGCCAGTCTGAAATAATCCCAATCTCTCAGATATTCTTTTACGGGAATGGAGGAATCCTGCTTTGCGGATTTGACTTTAGCTTGAATTCTATCAGGCTTTACAGGGAAGGAATAAAGCTGAACGGAATCCATCCAGGAATTAATTTCTTCTTTGTCATTTAAGCTTTTGACAGCATATTTTTTTATTAAATCAGGAGAATTTAATTGCTCTTGCGTTACTAAACGTTTGTCATAAATTTGAATATATGTGGGTTTGCTGCTTGTATATTTTTCATTCTTTTTACCAAAATCAACGCCTTTTTGACCGTCACGTGTAACATCCCAAATATAAGGAGAGTTTACTATCCTTATATCATAATTTTGATAAGCTTTTTCACTAACGGGTAATACGCCTAACTGAATAGGATTTTGAGGGAATGTAGCATCTATATCAAACCAGTAGAAAAACGGTGATTTTTCTCCATGTAATAAAACATCTCTGAAGTGCATGCCCTCCAGCCCTTCATTAACAAACGCACCGTCGGCTAAAATCCCCATACTTCTTGCCAACAATGCTTGCTGTAATTTTTGGTAATCTTCCATAGTACCGAATTCAGACGTTATTTGAAAAGGATTAGTTGTCCAATATTTGTGTGCGGACAAATTATCCTGCCCGAAAAACGGAGTAGATAATATTTTATGAAAGCCCATTTCTTTTAAATAATCAAGGTTTTCCGTAATATTACCTAATTTACCGTCAAATCTTGTAAAATGAGTAGTAACAAGATCCCTGTCATCTGCGGAATGTTCATCGTCCAAAATATTAATCGCTCTTTTTTTGTCCTGAGTTGCGCCGTTGCCATTTATTGCGGGCTTAAAATAAGCCGGCATAAGATGATACATTGTTTGAGGTTTTGTTATAACACTCTTAGAATGGTGTTCGGTAATGTTATATTTTACATTGTTAAAATGGATATAAGGCGCCGTATCATTGTAATCTTTGCCGTCTATTACAAATCTGTAAACCAAAACCTGATTATCAGTTAAATCTAAACTATCAATATCAAGAGAATAAGACCCTTTATCCTTAGGAATATCATTTGAAATTTCGGGCAGGTCTATGCTTTCATCAATATTGCCGTTATCATCCAGATAACATGTTTTATACACTAATGAAGCTTTATCAAAATTTACTTTCGGTAAATAAAAATGATAAACCTTTTCACCTTCATTATTACTGACAAGATTATGACCTTTAAATGCAACTGTTTGCTTATTCAAAGCTTTGGGGGAAGAGACATGACCCACTTGGGATACAAACATTTTTACCTCACACAATTGAAATTCTTGTATATATAAAGAAAAAACATAAATAAAATTGCTATTTTTTGCCTGTTGCTTTACAAATTTTAATCATGTAATAAAGGTACTATAATCATTAGTCTGTTGCAACTTGAGAGATTGCGGCAAAAGAAACAGGCAGGATACATTTTGCTTTTTCATGCTCCATGTAAATACATTTGCAATTAAAATCATAAAATGAAAATGTATTTTTTATTTTTTGCAGATTTTCCGATGAAAGCAAACTCATAAAACTGGATTCCGAATCGGAAAAATTAGCATTGCAGCTTTTTAAATGTTTAAGAATATTGCTGTCAGCGTCATTTTCAAGAGTAATGCAGCGGAAGTTTTCGTCATTATAACAGGAAATATCATAATTCCGTTTTCCGCTGCCGTTTAGAAAATGGCGTTCATCCCCCATTTTCTTATAAGAGTGGATTTCTCTGGTTGTTAATTCAGCGCCGAAGTCTAAATAAGCATTGATTTTATGAAAGAAAATATTGGTAAGTGCGGCTTCTAAAGAAAAATTGATAACACTGCCGGGGATTAAACATTCCTGATAAAAATACTTCCTGTTTTTAATAAGTTTTTTTATATATAAATCTTTGTTAAAATTTTTGTCTTCCTCAAGTGAAATACTAAGTGTATCGATATCCTTTAACAAATTAGTAATTTCTTTTCCGTACAGTTTTAAAAACATGGCTTGGAGTTCAGCTATGCAGTCATTAGGTGTATGGAAGATATAGTTGATTAAATCATAATCATTCAGGGCAAACTCCACAAACTCATTAAGTTCAACTTTTTTTGAATCAAAAAAATTAAATTTAATAATCTTTCTAAAATAATTCGCTATTAAATTCTTTATATTTTCTTCAATGCAGTAATCTTTATTTAAAAAATTTATGACCGTACTGCTTTGAAAATCTTTTTGCCTGAGGCAGTAGCAGGAAATCTCGTTAAGAAAATTCTCATTCAGTAATTTTTTCTTGTTAAGCCAGACTGTAAGATTAAAATCAGGGTTATTCAATGATTCATAGACCATTTCTCCCAAAATTTTTATTTGTGCAAGAATATAATCCAACTTTTTTGTATTAACTACATAAATCTTGCCGGAATATACAACAAAATTCCTACCCGGATTTTCTTCATAGGTAAAAAGCGGCGTAACGATTTTAATCTGATAATTTTTCATTGCAGTCCAAACTAATTTTGTTCAAATTTTAACCGATTATGAATTACTTTTTATTAATATATTTTCGGTTCAAAATATTTTTAGAAATTTAGGCAATTTTTTTTAAGGGAAATACTTTATTAAAGTACAGGGAATACATTAGATGGTTTAAAAGCATTTGAAAAATATTTAAAATTTAAGAAATCAATAAATTTGTAAAGTTGATTTTGTATGGAATTAAAACGTATAATCTCTCTCTATTTCTCTCTCTCTATTTTAAGCTCTCTCAGAGCTTTTTTTTTGCGCTGTCACCGCAAATCCGCAAAAAAAATCCCCCGGTGGGGGGAATCACATCTTTTGCTTAATTTCTCGCTTTAATGTGTTGTGTGAAGGTAGTGTTAAGTTGTTATTTTATGAGTTTAATTATTTTTAAAGTTCCATATATTTATATAAAAAACAATTGCCTGAAAAAATTGCCCCGGCATGGGTTTTAACGTAATAAAATATAAAATATATTTGACCTTTATCAGTTTTTTGATATTCTATTTGTACTGCAGGTAAACCACAGGAACAATGAAGCTTTCGCAAATATATTCGCAAAATCCCGATACCCCCGTTATTTCATACGAAATTTTTCCGCCTAAAGGCGAAGACGATGAGTATGAGAAGAAACTTGCCGAATTATTTTTTGAACTTAAGATTTTAAAAAAATTTTCACCGTCTTTTATATCGGTTACTTACGGTGCAGGTGGCTCTACACAGGAAAAAACTTTTGATTTGGTTTTAAAAATCAAAAATGAGCTTAATATAACGCCAATGCCGCACTTCACATGCGTAAACGCCAACAGGCAGTCTGTATGCGATTATATTAAAAAAGTGGAAAACAACGGCATAAACAATATTTTAGCGCTAAGGGGCGACCCGCCTTTAGGCAGCAAAGCTTTTGTGAGCAAAAAAAACGGGTTTGATTATGCCAATGAACTTGTAAAATTTATCCGCTCGCAGACCAACTTGTCCATAGCTGCAGCGGGGTATCCGGAAAAACATCCGCAAGCGGAAACTTTTGCCCAGGATATATCCAATCTTAAACGCAAAGTTGATGAAGGTGTGGACGTGGTTATAACACAGCTGTTTTTTGATAATGATGACTTTTTTCAATTTTGCCAAAAAGCGCAGGAAGCCGGGATTAATGTTCCTATCATTCCGGGGATTATGCCTGTTACCAAAGTTTCGCAGATGGAAAAAATTACTTCCATGTGCGGAGCAAAAGTGCCTCAGGATTTATACAAAAAACTTTTAGCGCATCAGGAAGATTTTGATTATGTGAGAAAACTAGGCATAGAATTTTGTATTTCTCAAGTTAATAACCTTATAAATTACGGGGTTAAAGGACTGCATTTTTACACATTAAATAAAGCTTTTGCGGTTAAAGAAATTTTAGAGAATGTATCATGCAATACCAATCAATTATCTTAATAGTATTTTGTTTGTTTTTTATGCAGGGGCAAATTTTTTCAGCACCGATAAATGCCGCCAACAATGCCGCGCTCAGAAATAACAAAGGCATTATGTATATGGAAATGGGATATTATAACGCAGCGGTTAATGAATTTAAAATAGCTATTGCGCTTAACCCTAACTCTCTTGCAAGTGCTACTTATTACAATAATTTAGGGAATTTGTATTTCAAAGTGCAAGATTACAGAAATGCCCGGGATTGCTATAAACAGGCAATAAGGCTTAATCCCGTCTTTTTGACATATTATAGAAACCTGATAAAACTTTATGATAAACAAGGCACCCTCAAGCAAGAGTTACAAACCCAGCTTGCAAAAATACAAGCTGATAATAAAAACTCCGATGCAATTTTGTACGCGGGTTTGAGCTATGCCCAACTTGGCAATAAAAAAGAAGCGGTAAATTATCTGAAAAAATACACCGAACTTGAGAAGGAACAGTTGTTATCTAACTCGGTTAATCTTTATATAAAAGAGCTGGAATAAAAGTAAACTGTTTGTCTAAAGCAGCGGAATTTGTTAATATGTAAGTAATAGCTTTCATGAAAGAAATGAATGGAAAATCTTCAAATAGAAAATTTAGAAAAACTGTTGGAACAAAAACCTGATGATTTGGATATAAAAAGACAGCTTGCTTTTGCCTATTTAGACGACGGGTTTTTGGCAAAAGCGCTTGAAAAATTTCAGGAACTTGTTGAAGTTCTTCCAAGAGAAGGTGAGCTTTATTTTAACATAGGTATTATTTATGAAAAAATGAAAGACAACGCTAACGCTGAAATCGCATACAAAAAAGCAATGGAACTCTCACCTGATGATGCTGATTTTATTTATAATTTAGCATTTTTATACGACCAAACAGGAAAACATGATTTAGCCGTCGATTTGTACAAAAGAGTGCTTATCCTTGATGAAAGGGACGGCAATTCTCATTTCAATCTTGCATGTTTATACGTTAAAAAAAATAATTCAAAATCTGCAATAAACCACTTTTTAAAGGCTATAGAATGCAATAGCGAAGATGCTTATGCGCATTTTTACCTTGCCTATGAGTACAAAAAATCAGGCGAAAAGCAAAAAGCAAAAGAGCATTACAATAAAGTAGTCAAAATCAACCCCGAATACGGCTGGGCATATTACAATCTTGCCTGCATGTGCCTTGAAGAAAATAATCCCGAACAGGCGCTTGAATGTATAGAAAAAACGCTCAAAACCAACCCCCGTGATATTGAGGCTTATAAGACTTTAGCAAGTATTTATATTTCTATGGGTGAAATAACGGCAGGAATAATGCGCATAGAAGAAGCGCTTGAACAAAATCCCGATTTTTATGATTTATATTGTATTTTAGCTGCAATGTATCTTAAGAACAAAGATAGGCAAAAAGCCATTCTTCACTACAAAACAGCGCTCAGCAATACAGACTGTCTAACAATTCCCGCAGAAACAATAAAAAAAGAATTAAACCGTTTAACAAAATAATCAACTGTTGAAAGCCGAAGAGATTTTTACCTCTTAGCCTTAAGCCTTGTATTTCTCTATCATAAGTCAAACGCCTGCCCTGCAGGATTATCGCTCAACTAGTTTGGCAAGCATTCCCAATATCCCTTATTCGGGTCGTCAGGACATATATCTTTTAGCGCCCAATAAGTACAGCCTAAACCGTTAGAGTTCTTTTCAGGATAATTTTTGGAACAATATTCATATCCTCCCTGAACTTCTCCGCCCATGGGAACAAGTTTGTCGATTTTTTTATCAACTTTAAAAGTAAAACAATCCTTACCATAGGTGTTAGGTTTTTTATCTGCCCCGTTAATATCTATGGTTATTATGATTGCGGATGAGTTTATACTTGCACCTATAAGCATCCCGTCTTTTAATCGTTTTGTCAATCCTGCTGCAGCCCAGTTCGTAGAACCGCTCATGTCACCTGTATAGGTATAAATTTTATATGACGGATAGTAGGTATAAAGCTTCTTTGTAGATAAGGGTGCATTGAAATATGATAAAAACGGAGTTGCAAAATCGCCATATTTATTACCCAGCTTAACATAGTCGGCATACCTTTCCCATATATGATCACCATCTTCCGCTCGCATCATTTCAAGCGCATCAGCTGATATTTTATAAGCTTTCCAAAGCCCTGCTTTCCATTGTCGATGATGGTATTCCTTCAGCAAAGAAGGCACGGTTATCATCGCCAGAACCCCTATAACTATAAGCGTTATAAGCACTTCTGCTAATGTAAAACCTGTATATTTTTTCACAAAAATACATTCTCCTTCCCCAAGAAATTTTAACACGGATGGTATGACTTTTCAATAATTAAAACCCGGTTATTGCAAGAAAGGAGCGTTAAAATTAGATTAAAAAATAAAAGACTTTATAGGTTTTGAAGCGATATAGGAATATTCCCCTGATTATTATATCCCTAAAGATTGTGTTAAAATGTTGACTATAAGTTATACAGCCGCAATAATGGTAATATGAAAAAGAAGATATTAATACTGTTATGTTTTATAAGTTTGGCAGCTGCACCTGTTAAAGCTATGGATGCTATGGCTTATCAGTATTATATCAGTGCAAATTATTTTATTACGACAAAGCAATATGACAAGGCAATTTACCAGTTAAAAAAAGCATTGGTTACTTCGCCTGATGATGCTATGCTTCGGACTAAACTGGCGGGTGTTTACAGCGAAATCGGCGAGTGGAAATTCGCTCTTGCGGAATACAAAGAAGCTGCAAGAATTAAGCCTGATGATGCTTTTGTCTATGTCAGCATAGGCAATATTCTCCAGCAAAATCAGGATTATAACGGCGCATTAAATGCCTATATGCAGGCTTATCAGCTTTTTCCCGAATATAAATATAATCTTTTAAATATTGCCAACGTAAAAATGCAGCTTGGGGATAATGCGGGGGCAAGCGAATTTTATCAAAAGTTTGTTTACTATTATCCTGACCATTTAGCTTCAAGAAATAATCTGGCTTCTTCTTATATGGAGCAGGGGAAGTACAAGGAAGCGATTGAAGAATATCGTTACATCTACAAGAAAAATCCCGCTGATTTTAAAGATTACTCACAGTTTGCGCTTGCTTTGTTTAAAACGGGGGATTATAAAAATGCAATCAACGGTTTTAAAAAAGCGCTTGAGCTTGATCCTGATGACGCCGTTTCTCAGGGCAACTTAGGGCTTGCTTACCTGCAGCAGGAGAAGCCCGATAAAAAAGCGGCTAAAGAAAATCTCGAAGCGGCATTACAAGCTAATCCCGAGCTGGACGGTTTCAGGTTTGAGTATGCGAACCTTCTCAGTGATGAAAACAAATTTCAGGAAAGCGAAGAGCAGTATCGTAAATATATCGCCAAATATCCGACGGATTCAGACGCCTACTTTAATTTAGGGATTGCACATCAAAAAATGAAAAAATATGACGATGCGATTCTGGATTTTCAAAAAACAATCGAACTTAACAAAGATTCCATTGACCCTAAGATTGAACTTGCAAGAACTTATCAGCTGAAAGGTGATAATTTTCAAGCAGCTGAAATCTATGAAGCTGTGTTAAAAACCAAAAACGACGACCCTGATTTGTATTTCAATGCGGGGCTGGCTTATAGCGGACAAAAAAAATACGATAAAGCGCTTGTATATTTACAAAAATCTCTAAGCTTAAAAACAAGCCAGGATACAAAAGATGCAATTGCCGATGTTTATATAGGGCAGGCAACCCGGTTGGTTAACAAAGAACAATACCAGCAGGCAGCGGAGCAGTATAAAAAAGCTTTGGAATATCAGCCAAAGGCGTTTTATGCCAATTCAGGACTGGCTTTTTGCTATCAAAAACTGGGTAATTCCCAAAAGAGTATCGAATACAGCGAAAATGCCATTGCCATCGACCCAAAAAACAAAGAAGTATTTGTAGCGTTTGGCAATACTCTTAACTCCCAAAATAAATCGGATGAAGCTATAGGCGCGTATAAAAGAGCATTGGAACTAGACCCTTCATCAGCTGCTGCGCAGGAAGGGCTGGGAGACGCTTATCTTAAAAACAACATGCAGGAAGAAGCTATTAAAGCTTATGAAAAATCTCTTCAATTATCAGAAAACAATTCCAATATCAACATTAAGCTTGGCAATATTTACAAAGACAACCTTAATAATGAAAAAGCTATTGCCTACTACAACAAAGCTATTGAAATCAACCCTTCTAATACTTTGGCGCTTTATAACAAAGCCGTAACTTTGTTTGAGCAAAATAAATATACCGACGCAAAAGCCTGCTATGCACAAATCATTAAAAATGACCCTGATTTTGATATGGCATATTATGGCATGGGTATTATTTTAGAAAAAGAAAAAAAATATAAAGACGCTGTTACTGCCTATAATAAATTCATAGCCCTGACTTCCAATGAAGCTTTAAAATCCACTATCCAAAGGCGTATAGAACTTTTGAAAGCGAGAAGCTGATAGAGCTTAAGGAGGCTGAGAAGCTGAGATGAGTTTAATAGGTGAAGAATTATTTTTGTCATTGCGAAAAATGCGAAGCATTTTATGGCAATCCAGTGGAAAGCAGCT
>JAQVHS010000008.1:0-58412 GCA_028696075.1 Candidatus Gastranaerophilales bacterium | reverse complement strand
TAGCAACTGGGAAGTTAGGAAGCTTAGCAGCTGAGAGGCTGAGAAGCTGAGATGAGTTTAATAGGTGAAGAATTATTTTTGTCATTGCGAAAAATGCGAAGCATTTTGTGGCAATCCAGTGGAAAGCGGCTTAGCAACTGGGAAGTTAGGAAGCTTAGCAGCTGAGAGGCTGAGAAGCTGAGATGAGTTTAATAGGTGAAGAATTATTTTTGTCATTGCGAAAAATGCGAAGCATTTTGTGGCAATCCAGTGGAAAGCAGCTTAGCAGCTGAGAAGTTAGGAAGCTAAGAAGCTGGGATTAGGTTTAAGAGCTTAACAAAGCAGGCTTTACGATATAAGATAGGACGCTATTCATTGTTTGAAATCAGAGTATTACTTTGCCTAACGATATTTTTAACCACTTAGGCGAAGTTATGCTCTGATTGAGTTTGAATAGCACCAGACTTTAGAAATAAATTTTAATAGTAGTAAAGCCTGCGGCAGAAGCCGACTAAGCGTATTTTTTCTTTTTCTTTGGTTCGTTTCTTTTTCTTTTTGTTCGCATAAAAAGAAAAAGAAATGGACAATCAATAAAGAAGGTAGGCGGCTGGGAGGCTGAGAAGCTGAGAGGCTTGGATTGAGTTTAAGAGGTGAAGGGGTGAAGCTAGGCAGCTGGGAAGTTGAGATGAGTTTAATAGGTGAAGAATTATTTTTGTCATTGCGAAAAATGCGAAGCATTTTGTGGCAATCCAGTGGAAAGCAGCTTAGCAGCTGAGAGGCTTGGATTGAGTTTATGTAGGTTGGGTTTTAACCCAACTTGGAAGGTGAAGAGGTAAAGCTAGGCAGTTGGCGCATTTTTATATTATAATTACAAGTGCAACAATACTTTATTAAGGAGAATATTATGGGCAAGACTGCATTTGTATTTCCGGGGCAAGGTTCTCAATTTGTGGGAATGGGCAAAGATTTGTTTGACAACAGTCCCGAAGCCAAAGCCGTTTTTGAAAAATTTGATTTAATTACAGGTAAAAATATTTCTAAAATATGCTTTGAAGGACCTGAAGAAGATTTAAAACAGACCCAAAATACGCAGCCTGCTATTTTAGCGGTATCTATAGCGGCTTTGGAAGCATTAAGAAGCAAAACAAATATCACGCCTGATTTTGCCGCGGGACACAGCTTGGGTGAATATGGCGCACTTTATTGTGCAGGGGTTTTGAGTTTGGAAGATACTATCAAACTCATTACAAAGCGCGCAGAGCTTATGGGTCAAATTTCAGGCGGTACTATGAGCGCTGTTTTAGGCTTAAGCGAAGACAAATTAAATGAAGTTTTAGAAAAAGCACAGGAATTCGGAGTTGTCAGCGCCGCAAATTACAATACGCCCGAACAAATTGTTATTACAGGCGAAGTTCAGGCTGTTGAAAAAGCCAATGAACTTTTAAGAGAAGCGGGCGCAAAAAGAGTTATACCATTGGCTGTAAGCGGTGCATTTCATTCTTCTTTGATGAAAGATGCCGCAGCACAATATAACGCTTTTGTCCAAGAAGCGCAGGTCAATGATGCTGTTATCCCCGTTATTACAAATGTTGATGCAAAAGCTACGGTTATTGCGGAGGAATTTAAAACAAAAATGCCTGAACAAATTTATTCTTCCGTGCATTGGACGCAAACTTTGGAAATTTTTGAAGCCAATAATGTAAGTACAATTATTGAAATAGGACCAAACAAAATTCTCGCTGGTATGGTTAAAAAGACCTTAAAAGATGTTAATGTCTATAATGCTTCGGATATGCAATCAATCAGGCACATTGGAATGAGCGTCAGCTAACAGGTTTTGAAGCTGTTTATAATATCGCGTACGGATTTATTTTGAATATCTACAGTCTTGAATGTAATACTGCCATCACGTACTATTTTAATGTTTAATCCGTTATCTGATTTGCGCAAATAAACATCTTCTTCTTTGCAGATTTTTTTAATTTCCTTATTATTCAGCGCCTTTACAAGCTTATTGATAGTATTTAAGGGATACTTAGTCAAGTTATCATTCATGTATAACTTGCCGAAATTTTGGTTAGATTGCTGTACTTTATTAATATTCATATCTGTTACCTTACGTTAATGGATTTTACTGTACTGTTATAATCGGCTAAAAATTTAATTGTCTTTTTTAACCCTTCCTTTGTGGCGGTTGTTATGTCGGATATTATTTTTGCGCTGCGCATGCCGTCTTTTCTTTGTAAATCAAGTACATCAATTACCATAGCTTGAGAATTATTACAGCGTAAATGAATATCGTACGATTTTGCCAGTTGTCTGACATCTTTGTCTTGCAATGTCTTGGCAATCATTTTTCTGACGGGCTTGGCAAGCTTCCCGATTTGACCGTCAGGGTAAAGCGCCCCGAAATTCATTGTATTGCTCACAGCATTAATATTCATTTTTTATTCCTTAATTAGTACACATGCTTATACATTAAAACTAAACAAAAAGTAATTTGTCAGTTATTTTTATTTGCTTTGATTTTGTTGTTGATTATTTTCTTGCATTCCCGCAAGACCATTTTGCACAAATTTAACTCCGCCTATTGATATAAAGCCTATTATAGCCAATATCAGAATTACAAGAGAAAAAATATTTTTCAGGCAGCCCATTGTATTCTCCGTTAAGAAATTGTATCAATTGTTTTAATTATATCAAAGTTTTTGATATAGTATAGTAACGGAACAAAACTTAAAAATTACGGGGAAGATGTCTAATATTTATGATTTAACAAGTAAAAATATTGATAAATCAAAGCTTACACCTATGCTTAAGCAGTATTTGAATGTGAAAGAGCAACATCAGGACGTCATTCTTTTTTATCGGATGGGTGATTTTTACGAAACATTTTTAGAAGACGCTATTATTACTGCAAAAGCGCTTGAAATTACATTAACAAGCCGCGAAGCAGGCGGCAACGGCAGAATTGCAATGGCGGGCATTCCTGCAAAAGCAATCGACAACTATATGCAAAAAATGCTCTCTAAAGGCTTAAAAGTAGCTATCTGCGACCAGATGGAAGATCCGTCTGAAGCTAAAGGACTTGTCAAAAGAGAAGTTACAAGAACAATAAGCGCAGGAACTATTATAGAATCTTCCCTGTTAGATGCCGACAAAAACAATTATCTTGCGGCTTTGCTTATTAATAATCAAAAAAATGCTTTTGCGCTTGCTTACTGTGATATTACAACAGGCGAATTTAGGATTACACAATCAGGTATAGAAAATTTAAACTCCCAGCTTGAGCGTATTAACCCGGCTGAAATCCTCGCTGTTGCCAAAAAACTTGAATTGAAGGATTTTCAGATTGTATCTGATTTAATCGCAGATGTGCCAAAAGACGTCAAAGAAAATTATAATTGTACTTTGCTTGATAAACAGTGCTTCAGCTTTGAAAATGCACAAAAACTCATAAAAGAAATTTTTAATGCCGAAAACCTTAATGCATACGGTTACCCCGAATTTGAGCAGGCATTGTGCGCGGCAGGCGCTATTTTATCTTACCTTAGACATTCACAAAGAGATAACATGTCAAAGTTTGATGTTATTTCACCTTACAGCGTTGAAGCTTATATGAATATTGATGCTAACGCTCAAAAAGGGTTAGAGCTTATTGCGACCGCCAGAGAAAAAACTTACAAAGGCAGTTTACTATGGGCAATTAACCAAACTTCCACAAACATGGGTTCAAGACTTTTGAGAAACTGGCTTAACCAGCCGCTTTTGGATGTTAAAGAAATCAACTTAAGACAAGACGGTGTGGAAGAGCTGCTTGAAGATTCAAAAAAAAGAATGGATTTAAAACTGCTTTTAGACAGGGTTTATGATGTAGAGAGGCTTGCGATAAGAATTACAAATAACAGCGCAAATGCCCGTGATTATTTGTCTTTAAAGCAGTCTTTGGCAACTGTTCCTCAAATAAATGAATTTTTGGCTAATTCACGCTCCGGATATTTAAAAGTTTTTGAAGATGAACGCCCTGCACTGGCTGATTTAGCTTCAATCATTGAGCGTACAATTTTTGAAAATCCTCCCGTATCAATAAAAGAAGGTAATCTTATTAATGCAGGCGTTAATGAAGAGCTTGATTATCAGCGGAATTTGCTGACAAACGGCAAAGCCTGGCTCGAGGATTTTGAAGAAAAGGAGAAAGAAAAAACAGGCATTAGGTCTTTAAAAGTAGGATATAGCAAGTCATTCGGATATTTTATAGAAATCACGCACGCCAATACTTCGCAAGTACCTGCAAATTATATCAGGAAACAAACCCTCACCAACGCGGAGCGCTATATTACACCTGAGCTTAAAAAACACGAGGATGAAGTCTTGAACGCCCAATCAAGAAGCATTGACATTGAATATCAGATTTTTTCCGATTTTAGAGAATATACAAAAGACTTTGTAAACGAATTGAAGCGTTTTGCAAATGATGTTGCGGCTCTGGATGTTTTGTTGTCTTTTGCCTCCTGTGCTTATGAAAATAACTATGTAAGACCGATTGTCGATAATTCGGACGACTTGATTGTGCAGCAAGGCAGGCATGCTGTTTTGGAGAAAATCCTTCCTTTAGGTACTTATGTGGATAATGACCTGGAACTTTGTGCCGCTCAAAAAAATCCTGATACGGCGCAGTTTATGATTTTAACGGGTCCCAATATGGCAGGAAAATCAACCTATATGCGCCAAAATGCACTTATTGTTGTTTTGGCTCAGATAGGGAGTTTTGTGCCTGCAAAGTTCGCTAAAATCGGGGCAGTAGACAAGATTTTTACGAGGATAGGCGCTGTGGATGATTTGACTCTGGGGCAATCGACTTTTATGGTCGAAATGCTTGAAACAGCTAATATTCTTAACTGCGCCACTTCAAAAAGTCTTATATTGCTGGATGAAATAGGCAGAGGCACAAGCACCTATGACGGTGTAGCCATAGCTTGGAGCGTAAGTGAATTTATAGCCAATAAACTTCAAACCCGCTGCATTTTTGCCACTCATTATCATGAGCTGAATATTATGGCTGACAGCTACCCGCAGATTAAAAATTACAGAGTAACCGTAAATGAAGAAAACGATGAAATTGAATTTTTGCGAAAAGTTGTTCCGGGTTCAACTTCAAGAAGCTACGGTATTCAGGTAGCAAAAACAGCAGGCTTGCCAAACAGTGTCGTTTCAAAAGCTATGGCGCTTATGAACAGAATACAAAAAGATAATACGGCAAGAATTAACACTAAAAAATGCAACAGTGACTTAGTGGTTTGCACTCCGCAGTTATCTTTGTTTGAGGAATAATTTATGGGCGCTAAACAGGAGAAAACCGTTGCTTCAAATAAAAAAGCTTACCATGATTATACGATTGTGGAAAAATACACGGCAGGCATTGTTTTGTTTGGCACAGAGATTAAATCAATTCGCAAAGGCGCAATTAATCTCAAGGACGGTTTCGCAAGGATAGAGAACAACGAAGCATGGCTTTACAACGTGCATATTAACCCCTATGAGCAGGGAAACCGCTATAACCATGAGCCTTTAAGAACACGCAAGCTGCTTTTTAATAAAAAAGAAATCGCCAAACTTATCGGCAAAACCAAAGAATCAGGCTTGACTTTAGTACCGTTATCAGTGTTCCTCTCAGGCGGCTGGGCAAAAGTAGAAATAGGGCTTGCAAAAGGTAAAAATCTGCACGACAAGAGAGACAGTATAGCGAAAAAAACAGTTAAAAGAGAAATAGACAGAGCGTTGAAAGAGAGATAGGAAGTATGTTTACTGATATATTGGGAGAAAAATTCGGGAAACTTTTTCATGAATATTATAAGTATATTTTAGTCGGGTTTGTGGTAACAGCTGTTGATTTTGTGATTTTGATTGCAATGACGGAGTTTGCTCATATTTATTATATGATTTCCGCCGCTTCGGCTTACACACTTGCTTCTGTATTGCATTATTATTTGAGTATATTTTATGTTTTTAACAACAGAAACGTGAAGAGCAAACGTGTTGAATTCTTTATTTTCTTTATGCTCGGCATATTGGGGTTAGGTGTTTTTACGGCATTAATGTACTTTTTCACCGAAATGCTGCATTGCCACTATATAGTATCTAAAATTTTAGCTACCGGTATTTCTTTTACGTTTAATTTTTTAACAAGAAAGTTTCTTTTATTCAGATAAAACAAAAATGCAGACTGTTTAATCCAATCTTTGCTTAAAGGTAAAACTCGCAACGCTCAAAGTTATAACAGCAATAATGAGCAGCGGAATATAATTCATTGCAACATCTTCTATCCCCATCCCTTTTAAGAATATCCCTTTTGAAATCAGCATAAAAAACCTTATAGGGTTGAGCCAGGTAATATACTGCAAAAACACCGGCATATCCTCAATAGGTGAAATAAACCCTGATAATAAAACCGCAGGCATTTGAAAGGTAAATACACCCAAAAGCGCCTGCTGCTGGGTTTTGCAAAGTGAAGAAATAAAAAGTCCTATCCCCACAATAGACAGGAGCGAAACAAACACCGATAACAAAAACAGCCATGGCGACCCGACAAAAGGCACTTTAAAAACGGTAAGAGTTACCACGGTCATAAAGCAGGTCAAAATCATCGAGATACAAAGCGGCGGGATTGTTTTGCCCAGCAGGATTTCAAAAGACGTCAAAGGACTGACTATAAGCTGGTCAAAAGTACCCAGCTCCCGCTCTCTTGCTATAGAAAGCGAGGTTAAAATCAACGTTATTATCAGCGCCAAAAGTGTTATCAACGACACAAGCAAAAACCATTGGTATTCAAGGTTCGGGTTGAACCAGTTTCGCACAACCGTTTGGATTTTAGCGCCTTGCTGCGGAACGGTTATTTGTGAATATTCATCTATAATCCTCAAGGCATAAGAATTTATAATTGCGGCGGTATTGGTTTGTCTGCCGTCCACTATGATTAAAACCTGTGTAGGTTGTTTTTGCTTTAATTTGTCCGCAAAATCGCTTTGTATCTCCATACCCATTTGTACGTGCTGGGTTTGGATTTCATGTTCAAGCTGTTTGTCATTTTCAACGTATTTTATATGCCTGAACCACTTAGACGAACTAAATCCTGACACAAGTTCTCTTGATTCATAAGTATTGCTTCTGTCTAAAACAACCATATCAATATTTTTAATTTCCATGGTAATAGCATTTGCAAAAACAAACAGCTGCAAAAGCGGCGGAATTATAGTTAATGCACGGCTTTTTGGGTCTTTCCAAATAGCAATAAATTCTTTTCTTATTAATGATAAAACCCTGCTAAACATAATCAATCGAGCCTCATAGCTGTTTTTTTATAAACCAACAAAAATAAAACAACGCCTAAAACCGTTAAAAAGATTGAGTTGATAAAAACAATTTCATTTACGGTACCTGCCATAAATTCACTCTGAATAAACGCTATAAAATACCTTGGCGGTAAAATCAGCGTTAAATACTGAAAAAACAACGGCATTGAATTAATAGGGAAAACCAGCCCCGATAAAAGCAATGCGGGTAAAAACCCTATGGCAATAGCAGCCTGGCTTGCCAAAAACTGGTCTTTGAAGTTCGTAGAAATCAAAAGCCCTATCCCGAGGCAGGTAAACAAAAACAAACCGCCAACCCCGAAAAACACTGACAAACTACCCCTAAACGGTATTTGAAAAACCACAATGCACATAAACATACTAAACAGCATTGAAAGCATTCCGAGCATAAAGTACGGAATATATTTACCTGCCACAATCTGGAATTTGTTTGCTTTTGTGCTGATAAGGGCTTCCATGGTACCTCGTTCCCATTCTCTTGCAATGACAAGAGCAGTTAAAAGCATCCCGATAAGTGTCATCGTAACTGCTATAGACCCCGGCAGAATAAAATAATGACTGTTAATATCCTGATTGTACCAGTATCTTGCGTCGGTATCGACTAAGGTTTTTTGCGCCAAATGAGCGTATTTGCTTGTCATCAGCCATTGTTGTGCGATTGCGGCAGGGTAGCTCTGGGCATAATTTGCCATATTGACTTCGCTGCCGTCGGTTATAATAAGCATTTGCGCTGTTTGCCCGCGGGATAATTTCATGGAAAAATCGTTCGGTATAATTACAGCTCCCTTTAATTTTGAGCGTATAATATCTCTGTACATAAGATTTGGGTCATCATAAACCGTGGAATTAACGTATTTGCTATGCCCGAATGACTTGACTAAAGTAGCGATTTCAGGGTTCATATCGTCGTTTTTTATTCCCATAGCGATTTTAACCGTATCAAGGTTTACCCCGTACATATATATAAAAAGAAGCAAAAGCGGCAGTACAAAAGCAATTAAGATACTGCTGGGGTCTCTTATGATTTGATAAAATTCTTTTCTTATAAGCGCTAAAAGTATTTTCATTCCTGCTTCTCGCTTTCTTGTATCAAGGTAATAAAAGCCTCTTCCATGGTATTGGACTGAGCCTGATTTTTCAGCTCTTCGGGAGTTCCAACGGAAATTGCACGTCCTTTGTAGAAAAGACTTATCCTGTCGCAGTATTCGGCTTCATCCATAAAGTGTGTTGTAACAAGGATTGTAACCCCTTTTTTGGCAAGCGCCTTAATATGATTCCAAAAATCACGTCTTGTAACCACGTCAACCCCTGATGTAGGCTCATCCAAAAACAAAATCGGAGGATTATGAATAAGCGCACAGGCAAGTGAAAGTCTTTGCTTAAATCCTAACGGCAATTCTTCAGAATTCCGAAATTCGTACTCCTTTAGTCCGAATACATCAATAGCCTCGTCTATTCTTCGGGCTTGTTCTTTGCCGTATAACCCGTAAACCCCCGAAAAGAATTTCAAATTTTGGCGGACACTGAGCTGCGAATACAGAGAAAATTTTTGTGCCATATAGCCAAGGTAAGAACGTGCAAGAGAAGGCTTTTCTAGTATATCCACCCCCATGATTTTTGCTGTTCCGCTTGTAGGTTTGGCAAGCCCGCACATCATTTTAAAAGAAGTTGATTTTCCTGCCCCGTTTGGACCTAAAAGCCCGAAGATTTCGCCTTTTTTAATATGAAAAGTATTCTCTTCGACCGCATAAAAATCACCGTATTTTTTAACAAGGTTAAGCGCTTCTACAGGATATTCAAGCTCATAAGGTTCAAGCACAAAACTTTTTGCAATCAAAGAGTCGCCTTCACTGTATCCGCCCATAATCTCAATAATCTTATTTTCAAACCCTTGAGTGGTTTCGCTGAGCTTGTTTGGTTTATCGTTAAAAATCACTCTGCCGTTGTCCAAAACTATTGCAGTATCAAAGCTGTGAGCCTCATCAAGATATGCGGTTGACCATAGCACCGTCATATTTTCGTTCATTGATTCTTGTACCATTTTCATCAGCTCCCGCCTTGAAATAGGGTCAACCCCCACAGACGGTTCATCAAGCACTAAAAATTCGGGATTTCCCAGCAAAGAACATGCAAGCCCCAGTTTTTGCTTCATACCGCCTGAAAGCTTTCCTGCAAGGCGGTCTTGAAAGTTCGTTAAGTCCGTAAATTCAAGCAGCCGTTTAAAATCTCTTCTTACATTTTTCAAGTCCGCATACAGATTGAGATTTTCTATGACGGTTAAATCCTCATAAAGCCCGAATTTTTGCGGCATATAGCCGATTTTGGGATTTAAAGCGGATTTTTGTTTGTAAGGATTAAGCCCGAGTGTGGTAATATTCCCCGAGGTCGGACGCAAAAGCCCGGTAACCAAACGTATCAGAGTAGTTTTACCCGCGCCGTCTGCGCCCATCAGCCCTGTGATTTTGCCTTTTTCAATATTCAGCGAAAGGTTATCTATTGCGGCAGCGGCGCTGCCCGTGAATATTTTGGTTAAGTCGGTTATTTGAACGGTATGTTCCATTTGTAAAATTTATCCTTGATTCAGAAGTTTAATTTTAACTGTAACAGGCATACCCTGACGTAAAAAGGCATCCGTATCATCAATGTAAACTCTTATTCTGTAAACCAAATCCGTTCTTAAATCTTCTGTTTGAACGGTTTTGGGGGTAAATTCGGCAATCGGAGAAATATAGCCTATACGTCCTTCATATTGTCTTTTTTCGCCTGTTTCAGGGTCTTTGCTGTCTGTGCAGACAACTGCTTTTATCCCGTATTTTATGTTGCCTAAATGGGTTTCCGGAACGTAAGCTCTGACCCAAATCGGTTTATTCTTTACAACGGTATAAATAATCTGACCTTTAGCAACCGTTGCTCCGGGTTCCTGCACACGTACGGTTACAATCCCTTCATCAGGGGCATAGGCTTTTGTGTATTTAAGCTGGTTGTCCGTAAAATTCATATTTGCAACAGCAGCTTCGTAAGCGGCCTTTGTTTCGTTTTTATTGTACAAAAGATTATCGCATTCCTGCTTTGAAATAGTATTATCACCGCACAAAGGCGCCTTGCGGTTATAAACGGCAAGTGCATTTTCGCTGACGGCTTTGGTTCTTTGAACATCCGCTTTTGCTTTTGAAAGGTTATCCGCATAATCTCTGTCATCCAAAACCGCGATAAGTTCACCCTTTGCTACGCTGTCGCCCTCTTCTTTCAGCATTTTAAGAATTTGCCCCGGTACTTGAAAGCTCAAATCCACCTGCCTTATCTCAATGTTGCCAAAAAGGGTCAATTCATCATTCGGCGCTTTTTTCTTCGTTACAACATAAAACAAAGTTATGATTGCAGCTAAAATAATTAATATAATTACAATCTTCCATTTTCTTTTCATAATTGACCTCCAACGGCTTTATATAAAGTTATTAAATCCACTAAATTATCGGTTTTTTTGCTTGCCAGTTCTTTATTCAGAGCAAACAAATCATTCTGTCTGTTTAAAAGCTCTATCGTATTTATAGTGCCTCTTGAATATTTATTCTTTGTCATTTCGAAATTTCCGGCTTCAAGGCAGTTGTTATTGAAGGTTTTTTCGTAAATGTTATAATCGTATTTTGAAATTAAAAGAGCATCGTTAACTTCTTTGGCAGCATTTAAGTCAACCTGTTTATAATTTTCAAATAATTGCTCGTATTGCAGTTTTTTAATTCTTAAATTCGCAAGCCTTCTGCCGCCGGCGAATAACTCCTGCGTAGCGCCTGCCAAAAGCGCTGCAATAGCGCCATCCCAGCTGAAAAAGTTCCCGTACATACTTGAAAAAGCCATCACGCCCGTGATTTTAAACGTCGGCAAAAGCTCTTTTCTTGCTACTTTGACGTTAATACCCGCACTTTCAAGCTGTTTTTCCGCTGCAAGTACATCAGGTCTTGCATAAATTACGTCTGATGAAATTGAAGAAGGCGGGTTATTTTTTAAACTTATTTTATCAATACAGCTTCTTTTTACTTCATAATCGGGATTTTCACCGATAAGAAGTCTGAGCTGGTTTAACAGCATTGCGCGCTGTTTTAGAAGCTCATCGGTTGAAACCGTTAAATTATCAAGACTTTGTTTTTGCTTATTTAATTCGGTTTGGGATATAACCCCCTGTTTAAGCATTCGTTTGTTGCGTTCATAAATTTCTTTTTGGTTTTTAATGATACATTGGTTAATTTGAATTTGCTTGTCCAAATTCAGGATATTAAAATACGCGCTCGCTACATCAGCGGCTAATGCTATATAAATCGCTTTTTCTTCTTCAACGGAAGCTTCGTAAACTTTTTTTGTGCTTAAGCGTTTATCGTTGTTTTTTAAAAGTAAATCAAGCTCCCAGCTTGCATTAAAAGGCATTATAAGATTGTTTTTTTTAAACAGGCTGGCAGGTCCTTCATCCGGAATTTTTAACCCTAAATAATCTACCCCGACACTTAACGCGGGCAGCTGTGCGCCAAGCGCTACTTTGATGTTCTCTCTGTATTCCATGGTTTTGTAGCTTGCCTGCCTTGCGTTATGATTAGCATTTACGGCTTTTATTATATAACCTGATAAATATTCATCCTGAAACTCCTCAAAAAATCCCGCATTAACATACTCAAGTTTTTTGGCAGGTTCAATTTTATTTTGAGCGGTATTATTTGATTTAAAAAATGCAAATGCAGGTGTGAGATTAAACACCAAAATCGCGCTTAAAAATATCATCAGTATTTTTTTATTCATAATTCACTCCGGCTTCGTTAAATAATGCTTTGATTGCTAATTGCAGATTGTTTTTTATGTATATAATATCATCAGGCTCAAACTTTGCCTGCCCGAAGACCCTCAATGAAAATATAGGTGTAATTCGGACAAAAGCTATCTGGGAAACAATGAATACAGCCTTATAAACAATTTCTTTTGAATCAGGTTTTTGATTAAAAATCGAACCTAAAATCTTTCTTAAAAAATTATACGGCGGCGAAGATATGGAAGTATTCGGATTTTGCTGCTCTTTTATAAGAATATCTATCATATACGAAGATACGGAATTATAAAAATAATCCATCATTTTATCTATAAGCAGTTTTATTAAATCTATTTTTTCTTTGACGCTGAGAATATCCAAATCTGTATCCGGATTAATAAATATTCGCATTTGTGCATCAAGCTGCTGTGCAAAAGAATTTATAATCTTATCATAAAGCTCTTTTTTGCCTCCAAAATAATAGGCAATTAAAGAAATATTAGCCCCCGCAAGTTTGCAGATATCTCTTGTGGACGTTGCTTCAAACCCATTTTTTGCAAACAATTTGACAGCGGCTTCAATAATTTTTATTCTTTTATTTTCTTTAGTTACTTTTTTCATGACAAAATTATCAATCAATCGATTGATTATGTCAAGAATTTTAAAAATAAAAAATTAAAAATTTAGAAAAGGGTTGATTTAACGCAAAAAATTTAATAAAATAAACGGATTATATAAATTTTTATACTAAACTATCAAATTTTTACGATTTTATGTTTTATAAATGCTATGAAAATTCTGCCTGTTTATTCTAATGCTTGTTTCCCCAATAAAAACACCGACATGAGGTGTTCAAGTTCTGTTTGCCGAAACTCAAGCCAAAAAACTTACGCGAATGCTCTTGAGGCAACAGCTAATTATAATAAAGGACTTATAAATTTTAACGGTTATTACGGAGATAATCAGCCTGCCAAAAAGCTGTTTTGGATATTAAAAGGCAATAATGATGTTTATGAAGACAATGATACCTATAGGCATTTGTACAGAGGCGGAAATACAGGCTGGAAAAAATGGGTATCCAAAAACCCCGAAGACCTGTTAAAACAATCACCGCTTAACGCTGTTCAATCAATCTGTACGCTTAATAAAAAGAATAACTGCTATCCCGGCATACCGTCATATATTCCAACCCCGGATTATGGCGATAAATGGGGCAGAAGAGCTAATTATATTGAAATCAATCCCCGCACAATTGCTCTTACACAAGGCGACCAAAAAAGAGAAGGACTTTTAAACCTTATAAAACTTTTGCCTGCTATTCCCCCGTCATCTAAAAGTTTTGCCAACTGCGTTGTGCTATCGCAGTTGTACCCTGCGATGGGCAATTGGAATGACGGCAAAACAGGACCGTCTTCTTTATATACCGTAAATCTTCATGCCGGCATTTCCAAAAATCTTACTTCTGACGGATTATGGCGTGACGGACAGCATTTAGGCGATGATGAACAGGTAAAAGCTTTCAACGATTTGGCGCATTTAAGAGGATTAAAAACAGGCTTTAGAATGCCGCTTTCAGCAGGGCAAATGACCGTTCAGGGCAGAGGGTTTGACTGGTATAATGATGAAAATGCGTTTATAGATGCCTGTTGTTGGGCGGTAGATTTAGGATTTGATTCAATATTTTTTGACAGCGCGAAACATATCGGGAATTATGATATGGGAAATTATTGCGGAGTCGGGGCATTACCTAATTTCAAACAAATGCAGTACATTACAACCGAAATCAGAAAAAGAACAGGCAGGAATGATATTGCCCTAATCGGTGAAAAATGCAACGATGATGACCGTTTTAAAAAAATGGGGTTAAGCGCGGGAACTGACTGGGGTCGTGCCGATGATTTCAGCAGTGTAATGCATGAATATGACAAGCAGCGCCATAGCGATGAATATGCAGCCGGTCCTATGGTATCGGATGATAATGATACGGGACATATGCCTTTTGAACAAAGATTAAACAGGCTAAAAAACAGTTTCCATGCTCACAGAGAAACAGGGTTTAAGCTTCCGACCTTTATGCAGATGCATGATATTTTCCCTTTAAACCCGTATACATCTACCCATGCACAAATGGAAGAAAGCCGTAATTTGTCAGCTTACGGAGATGTAGACAGCCATTACAACAATATCTTCAACACATCAGATACTGCAAAGTGGTTTAAAGACGCTGTTTATAACGAATTTTTGCACGTTATGTATAATTAAAACATAAATTAATTTTTCTCGACCACGCTGTTAATAGTTGATGTTAATACGTTAATAATTGATGTTAATAAATTTAATTTAGAGGAATATTCCTTTATTAAAGCCTCATTTTCAATGTTAATGGTCATTTTTTCCGCTACTTCTTTTATTTCATCCAGGGTATCTTTAATTTTTGTGAAATACATTGCCAGCTCCTTTCAGAGTTGAATTATTACTGAATAACAATAACGCTCAATAATATAATTTAATTATAAACAATATTATTGAGTTGTCAATTAATATAATAAATTATTTCGTTTAGTGTTCTATTCCTTAGTAGAATATTAAACAAGGCGGTATTTATGAAAATAGTAGTAAGAGTTAAAAAATTACTTTTAGACTTACAAATTACAATGACGGAGCTTGCTGCCCAAATGTCTAAAAGACTTAATAAAAAGTATTCAATGGCGAATTTGTCCAACAAACTACGCAATGAAACAATAAGCTTTAAAGAAATGGAATTGATTGCGGATATTTTGGGCTATAAGATTGAATTTACGCAAAAGGACAAATAAAGCAAAGCCTTGGGAATACTGATTGGCGTAGCCGGGAGGCAGTCGGATAACAATAAAAGCGCCCCCGGCATCGGCAAAGATGACCCAACTGTCTTTGCGAAGACTAAGGCAGTGAGAACACGGCAATCCGGCAGGTAGAGAGCCGGGAGGCTGAGAAGAGTTTAAGAGGTGAAGAATCTGTTATATCAAAATAAACAGCTATTTCGCGGAGTTTATCCTGAACTTGTTTCAGGATTCAATATGACGAAAAAGCCATCCTTCTGCGTATTACTTTAATCAGCGAAATATTCACCTTCAAATACAAACTCGGCATCACCGGTCATAAAGACAGAATCTTCCGTATTACCGCTCCATTCGATAAAAAGCGCTCCGCCGGGTAAATCCACCTGAACTTTTTTGCCTGTAAGTTTGTTCAAAATAGCCGCAACAACTGTTGCACAACTGCCCGTTCCGCATGCCAGCGTTATACCGCAGCCACGTTCCCAGACTGCTAATTTTAAATGGCTGTCAGAGATTTTTTGCACAAATTCCACGTTTGTTTTTTCAGGGAAAAACGGATGTATTTCTATATGAGGACCGTATTTTTCAGCCAAAGGCATAACCTCTTCGTCCTCAAAAATAACGCAGTGCGGATTGCCCATGCTTACGGCATTTGCTTCAAAACAACGGTCTAATACATTTACTTGGAACTTCAAAGCGCTTGAAGCTTTGCAGGGAATATCCACAGGCCCTAAAATCGGCTTGCCCATATCAACTTTTACTTTACCATCCTCTAAAATCTCAGGAATAACAATCCCTGCAAGGGTATTGACTGTGAATTTCTTTTTATTAACTAAATTTTTTTCATAAACATATTTCGTCAAACACCTTATGCCGTTGCCGCACATCTGCGGTTCGCTGCCGTCAGAGTTGTAAATATGCCAGCTGGCATCAGCACTGCCGTTCATATCTTCGGGATTTACAACTATCAAACCGTCTGCCCCTATACCAAAATGTCTGTCGCACATTTTCTCCGCCAAAGCTTGAAAATCAGTGTTTTTTTCATAATCAACAAGTATAAAATCGTTGCCTAAACCTTGCATTTTCGTGAATTTTATCTTTTTCATCATTGCCCCTGCTTTTCTAACATAAATGTTACCGGTCCGTCATTGGTTAATTTTACATCCATCATAGCACCAAAAACACCTGTTTGGATTTTTAAATTTGATTTTTTCAATTCGTTCACAAAAAACTCATAAATCTCGTTTGCTTCTTTGGGCATTTTAGCGTTATCAAAGCTCGGACGTGTACCTTTTTTGCAATCGGCTGCCAGTGTAAATTGTGATACCACAAGGATTTCACCGTTTATATCACAGACGGATAAGTTCATTTTGTCATTTTCATCTTCAAAAATTCTAAACTTCAAAACCTTATCGGCAAGCGCAGCTGCAGTCTTAAAAGTGTCGTTCTTTTCCACCCCCAGTAAAATCAGCATACCTGCCCCGATTGAAGAAGAAATTTTGCCGTCTATTTCCACGGAAGAATTTTTAACCCTCTGTATTAGTGCTTTCAACCTTTTTCCCCTTTTTCTCTTGCTCCTGCTGTATTACAGCGAGTTTATCTTTTGCTTCCTGTGTAAATTCATAACTGCCGAGGTTTTCAATAGCCTGGCACCAATCCCACATTGTTTGGTTCATATCGGTACATGCAGGCAGCGGTTTACCTATTCTTATCGTAATTTTTTTCAAAAACGGGATAAAGTTGTATTCTTCAGACCCTACAATGGAAACGGGAAGGATTTTGGCTTTTGTGGTTTTGGACAAATACGCAAAACCGCCGTTAATCTTAGTGATTTTACCGGGTATATCCCTGTTGCCCTGGGGAAACATTGCCATAATCCAGTGTTTCGTCTGAATAACAGCTTTAGCGGTTCTTATTGTAGCAATTTCAAGACTTTCTCTGTTTACGGCGAAAGCACCTAGAAATATCACTATTTCCCTTAAAATAGGGACTTCAAAGAGTTCTTTTTTAGCCATATAAGCAATAGGCTTAACCACTGCAACACTTACAAGCGGAGGGTCATAATAAGATGAGTGGGTAGCTGCCACGATAAACGATTCGCCTTTCGGAATATGTTCTCTGCCCGATATTCTTAATCTGTGAAAGACATAAAAATACGGGAATATAAACAAATAAATTATTAAAAACTGGCAAAACGAGGTAAACCTTGTATATTCGTGAGTTTCGCGCTTTGCATAATTTCTTTTTGCCATATATTAACTCTCCTTTATTTTATATATTAACTCTAAAAACTCGGGAAATGAAGTATTTACCCATTCAAAATTATTTATCAAAACAGGTTTCTCACAAATCAGTCCCGCTACATAAGCGCTCATTGCAAGCCTGTGGTCGTGATAGCATTCAACAATCGTATCTCCCTTAAGTTTGGTTTTACCGTTTATTCTAAAGCCGTCTTGCGTTTCTTCTATGTCTACACCGAGCTTTCTAAATTCATGACACACGGTTTTTATACGGTCGGATTCTTTATTTCTTAAGTCCTGTGCGTCTTTGACAATTGTTGTGCCTTCAGCTTGCGAGGCTAAAATTGCAATAACAGGCAATTCATCAATCAAACGCGGAATTATTTCACCTTCTATGGTTACAGCCTTTAAACCGGAATAACAAACCCTTACATCGCCCGTGTCTTCTCCGCTGAGCGTCCGCTGATTGAAAATTTCAATACTTGCTCCCATTTGTTTTAAAACATCGATAATTCCCGTGCGTGTAGGATTTAGCCCGACATTTTTAACCGTAATATCAGCCCCCTCTACAATTGCGCCTGCAACAAGGAAAAACGCAGCCGATGAAATATCTCCGGCAATGGTTATATTGCCCGCCTGAAGCTGTGATTTTTGAATTTCAACCGTGTTTGAGTTCTCTTTGATATTTGCCCCCAGATACTTTAACATCAGCTCTGAATGGCTGCGGGATTTGTAAGGTTCCGTGATTCTGGTTGTTCCCTGCGCATGCAGTCCCGCAAAAAGCAGGCATGATTTTATCTGGGCGCTTGCAATCGGCGAATCGTAATCAATCCCTTGAAGGGTTGAGCCTTCAATGATTAAAGGCGCTTTATCATCATTATTCAGGGAAGAAATCTTAGCGCCCATAAGGGTTAGAGGTTTTATAATCCTGCCCATCGGACGCTTTGAAAGGCTTTCATCACCGCTTATAGTACAGGTGAAATCCTGCGAGGCTAAAATCCCGCTGATTAAACGGATTGTAGTGCCTGAATTACCTACATAAAGAGGGGTTTTAGGCGCTTTAAGTTTAGAGGGTATAAGATAAAAATCGGATTCGTTTATAAATTCTACCTCGCTGCCAAGCTGTTTGAAAATTTCAAGGGTATTTCGGCAGTCTTCGCCTTTGGAAAAATTGGTTATCTTAAGCCTGCTATCGCATAAGGCTCCGAGCATAACCGCTCTGTGGCTTATGGATTTGTCGGCGGGGATTGTCACAGCACCGTTTAATTGTGTGGTTTTTTCGACTTTTACTTGCATAATATAAGCATTTTAGCATACCCGAGGGGTTATGTTAATAAAATATATTTGAAAAAATCCGACAAATAAAAACCGGCCTTTTAGGGGTCGGTTTTTACAATTTTAATTAATCAAAAACTATTTAGCTTTCGCCAAGTTTAAAATCAATAATTCATTTTTACTTGCACCGACGGCATGAACACCGCAATCAACGTGCAGGGTTTCACCTGTTACACCTGAAGATAAATCAGATAACAGATAAAGCGCCGAATTTGCAACATCATCAAGCGAAGTATTTCTGCCCAAAGGTGCTTTAATTTCATTTAATTTCAACATATGGTCAAAGCCGCCTATGCCTTTTGCAGCAAGCGTTTTGATAGGTCCTGCAGAAAGAGCGTTCACTCTGATATCCTGCTCTCCGAATTCCTGCGCCAGATATCTTACGGAAGCTTCCAGCGCTGCCTTTGCTACACCCATAATGTTGTAGTTGGCAACGGCTTTTTCAGAACCGATGTATGACAATGCACAAATAGAACCGCCGTCATTCATCAGTTTTTTAGCACATCTTGCCATTGAGATAAGCGAATAGGAGCTAACGCCAAGAGCCGTGTCCCATCCTGCTTTTGAAGTGTCAGAGAAATTGCCTTGTAAATCTTCACGGTTTGCGAATGCAACAGCATGAAGTACGAAGTCCAAGTTACCGTAAAGTTTTTCATATGCATCAAAAACTTTTTGAACATCTTCTTCTTTAGTTACATCACATTCCATGATGATTTTAGCATCCATTTCTTCTGCTATAGGGCGTACTCTTGATTCCATAGCTTCATTAGCGTAGGTAAAAGCAATTTCCGCTCCGTTTTGGAATAATTTTTCGGCGATAGCGTGGGCAATGCCTCTTTTATTGCTTACGCCAAATACTATTCCTCTTTTTCCATGCATAATTGACATTGTTTTATCCTTTTTAGTCTTCCTCTTTTGGAGCTTGCGGTGCAGGAGGTTGGGTTACTGCGCTTGAGCCCTCTTCAACAAATTTTTCAAATTGTTCTTTCATTGTGCCGAAAGCATCCGCACCAAACATTAAACTGTTAGATACGTGAGCTTTGTCGATAGTTTTTGGATTAATTAAGTAAAGTGTGGGAAATCCTCTTACATTGTATTGCTGCATAAGCGCTCTGCTGTCGGGGGAATCTGAATTAACATAAGCAAAGGTGTATTTTTTCTTTAAATCTTTGTCTTTTGCCAATTCATCAAAAGTAGGTGCAAATCTCTTACAAAATCCACACCAGTCAGCATAAAATAATACTGCAACAGGTTTTCCTTTTTGAAGCGCTTTTTCCAGAGTCATTCTTGTGTCATATTTTTTAGAAATTTTTTCATCGTTTGCAGGTTGTGCTGCCTGATGAGAAGGTGCTGCCGCTCTGTCAGGAGCTGCTGCAGCTATTGTGCCTTCGGGAATGAACAACTTTGAAAACATTACTACGCTGAGTAATAATACTGCTACTGTCAGAGCTAAATTTGCCCAAACAATTTTTCCGATAATTTTTTCGTCAAACATTTAATTTTGCTCCTTTCGGGACTACGGTTACGCCTTGCGGAGAAACGTAAAATCCTCTTTCTAAATCATGTTCTTTATTTACCCCAATTTTAACATAATCGGGTATTTTTACAAACTTATCAATAATTGCTTTTCTTATTTCTGCATACCTCCCTATTTCTACATCTTCCATCAAAATAGATTCCGTAACTTTTGAAAAACTGTTTACACGAACGTTAGGTGATAAAACACATCTGCTTATCTGCCCTCCGCTGATTACACAGCCTTCACTTACCAAAGAGTTGATAGCAAGCCCTGTGCGGTCTTGTTCTTCTCTTGCAAACTTTGCGGGCGGAAAATTGTAATTGTAAGTCCTTATCGGCCATTCACGGTTGTATAAATTAAACTCGGGATTTATAGCAAGCAAGTCCATATTAGTTTGCCAGTAAGCATCTACACTCCCGACATCACGCCAGTAGCCTTTTTCCGTGTCAAGCATCCCGGGGTGGGTGTTTTTGCTGTAGTCATAGACATAAACAGGAATTTCTTCCAACAGCGCCGGAATAATATTTTTGCCAAAATCGTGAGATGATTTTTTGTCCTGCGCATCTTCATACAGTGTTCTTAAAAGCACATCGGTGTCAAAAATATAATTGCCCATAGAAGCAAGTACCATATCATCATTGCCGGGGATAGTTTTTGGTCTTGTGGTCGGTTTTTCCTGAAATCCCGTAAGCCTCCAGTTTTCATCCACTTCCATAATGCCAAACTCTCCTGCTTCTTCAACAGGGATGGGGATAGCGCTTATTGTAAGCCCTGCCATCTTTTTTTTGTGAAATTTAAGCATTTGCTGAACGTCCATTTTATAAATATGGTCGCCGCCAAAAATACACACAAAATTAGGGTTTTCATCTTCTATAGTATTGATATTCTGATACACGGCATCAGCTGTTCCGTTATACCAGGCGCCGCCTGTCCTCATTTGTGCGGGTACAAGGTCTATAAAATGGTCAATGATAGGCGATAGAGGCCATCCTCTTGTAATATGTTTGTTCAAAGAGTCTGATTTGTACTGGGTTAAAACTTTGATTTTGTAAAATCCCGAGTTAATCAGGTTGTTTAAAACAAAGTCCACGATACGGTATCTTCCGCCGAAAGGTACTGCAGGCTTGGCTCTGTCGCGGGTTAAAGGGTGTAACCTCTTACCTTCGCCGCCGGCTAAAACCATTACTAAAACATCGTTCATCATATATCCTTTTTTTAGTTACTCTTCGACACTTAATACAGCCATAAAGGCTTCTTGCGGGATTTCCACCCTTCCTACCGATTTCATTCTTTTTTTACCTGCTTTTTGTTTTTCAAGCAGTTTTCTTTTTCTTGAAATATCACCGCCGTAACATTTATCAAGCACGTTTTTGCGCATTGCTTTTACGTTTGTTCTTGCAATAATTCTGCCGCCTATAGCTGCCTGTATTGCTACTTCAAACATTTGACGGGGTATTATATCCTTTAGCTTAGTGGCAAGTTTTTGACCTATATAAAAAGCACTGTCCTGATGAATTATACAGCTTAGCGCATCTACAATTTCGTTTGCAAGCAAAATATCAAGTTTCACAAGCTTTGATGCTTTATAATCGGTTAACTCATAATCCATACTGGCATAACCTTTTGAGCGGGATTTTAACTGGTCGTAAAAGTCTGTAATTACTTCCGCCAAAGGAATTTCATATTCCAAATTTACCCTTACCTTATCAAGGTAGTGCATGTTTTTAAACATCCCCCGTTTTTGCTGGCATAATTCCATCAAAGCCCCTACATAATCGTTAGGAACTATAATATTTACCTTTACATAAGGTTCTTCAATTTTTTCTCTGAACTGTGCATCCGGTAAATTTGCGGGGTTATCTATCAAAACTATTTCGCCGTTGGTTTTGGTTACCCGATATACAACGCTTGGGGCGGTAATTACAAGTGAAAGCCCGTATTCACGCTCAAGTCTTTCTTGTGCGATTTCCATATGAAGCATGCCCAAAAAACCACACCTGAAACCAAAACCCAAAGCATTGGAACTCTCGGGTTCAAATGTGATACTG
The DNA here is from genome assembly GCA_028696075.1 of Candidatus Gastranaerophilales bacterium. Classification (NCBI taxonomy): domain Bacteria; kingdom Bacillati; phylum Candidatus Melainabacteria; order Candidatus Gastranaerophilales; species Candidatus Gastranaerophilales bacterium. Next base: position 36,316 of record JAQVHS010000008.1, on the reverse strand, counting down.
CTGTCATTGAGCTTCAATCGCTCGAGCGCTTCTTTTAAATCGTGATACTGGTCATTGTCAACAGGAAACATCCCCGAAAAAACCATGGGAACGGCTTTTTTATAACCGGGCAGGGGTTCTTTTGCAGGGGCTTCGGCAAGAGTAACGGTATCACCGACAAGCTGCGTTACCTCTTTAATGGATGCAGCCATATATCCTACTTCACCTGTTTTAATGACTTTAGACGGGGTTCTCATAGGGCGCATGTATCCGAGTTCGACTATATCATAAGTTTTGCCTGAGGACATAAATTTGATTTTTTCATTAGATTGCACTTCACCGTCAACAACTTTAAAAAATGCCATTGTACCTAAATAAGAGTCATAAGCGCTGTCAAAAACCAAAGCTCTTAAAGGCTTTTTGCTGGTATCCACAGGAGCAGGAATGCGGTTAACAACTGCTTCCAAGACTTCTTCTATGCCTATTCCCGATTTTGCACTGACTAAAATCGCATCTGATGCATCAATACCTATAATATCTTCAATCTCTTGTTTTACCCTCTCCGTATCTGCGCTTGGTAGGTCAATTTTGTTTATAACAGGGATGATTTCAAGATTTTGGTCAATTGCCATATAAACATTCGCAAGCGTTTGGGCTTCCACCCCCTGTGAGGCATCCACTACAAGCAAAGCACCTTCGCAGGCTGCCAAACTCCGGGATACTTCGTAAGAAAAATCAACGTGTCCCGGTGTGTCAATAAGGTTTAAAACATAAGCGGCGCCGTCTTGTGCAAGATAATTCATACGGGCTGCCTGTAATTTTATGGTAATACCGCGCTCACGTTCTATATCCATGGTGTCGAGCAGCTGGTCTTTCATCTCTCTTGATGCAACAGAATTCGTCTTCTCAAGCAGTCTGTCTGCGAGAGTAGATTTTCCATGGTCAATATGCGCTATTATACAAAAGTTTCTTATATGTTTTATCATTCAGTTTTTAGTTTTTGATTATTCAAGAATATTATATAACAAGTATTTTAAAAGAATAATCATTTTTTTAGACCAAATATTTATATGGTCAAATTACATCAAACTAATGATTTCAAAAACCACGGTTATTAGTATAGTAGAGCTATATTTGAAAAGGAGATTGAAAGTTGCCCAAAAAATCGGTAAAACAAGTTGAGCAGCCGCAAAAGAAACTCAGGGTAGTTCGCGAAACAACTGCCTATAACGATATTAAGCTGAAAGACTGGCGAAACTATCAACATATAGAAACAGGTTCTTTGTGGAATTTTCAATCCAGAGAAAAAGGCAACGGGCATAGCTACGATTACCACGGGAATTATATTCCCCAAATTGCCACACAGCTTTTTGAACGCTATACAAAGTCGCAGGATGTTGTATTGGATTTATTTCTGGGGTCAGGCACGAGCGCAATAGAAGCGTTTAATATGGGCAGAAGATGTATAGGTGTTGAGCTTAAAAAAGATATGTGCGACCTTGTGAGTAATAAATTTACAAGAGAAGCTCTTGATAAATCAATCAAGATTATAACCGGCGACAGCACTTCCACATCAGTCAAAAAACATATTAAAGCAACGCTTAAAGGTTTGGACGAAGAAAACGCACAATTTTTAATGTTGCACCCTCCTTATGCTGATATTATCAAATTCAGTGATTTGAAAGAAGATTTGTCAAATTTTGAGAAAACAGAGGACTTTCTTGAACAGTTTAAGAAAGCAGCGCAAAGCGGTTATGACTGTTTGGAAAAAGGACGTTTTGCAGCCTTGATTATAGGCGATAAATATGCCGACGGCGAACTTATTCCGTTGGGTTCTTTGTGTATGGAAAAAATGCAGGAAGTCGGTTTTACGCTAAAAGCCCTGATTGTCAAAAATATAGAAGGCAACGAAAAAGCAAAAGGTAAAACAGCGAATTTATGGCGATATAGAGCGCTTGCCGGCGGATTTTATATTTTTAAACACGAATACATTTATTTGTTCCAGAAAAAACGTTAATATTAAAAATAAAATATTATGTTAAGTTTTGTAAATTTTATTACTACTATGTTAGTATAAGACCCATGCTTTGTTTTTATTAATATAAGGATAATATAAGGTTAGAACCATGTCATTCGATTTAAACTCAGCAAGTGCATTTAAACCAAAAGTAGAAAGCACCTTTTTAGGTAAAGGCGGCGGAAACGGCAGCACAGGCTATTTTAAAATGAAAAAGAAAAAACAGGAGGAAGAAGAATCCATTCTTTCTTCAAATTCAGGCAGTGTTGATTTTATTGAAAGCATGGACACTTACGGCAGTTTTGAAGCATATCAGGAAGAAAGTATGCTTGATAAATTAAAAGGTTTTATTAAAAAATTCCAATAACTAATAATAATAGTTAAGATAATAAAGTTTATCGAGGAAATGCTCGTCGGTTTGATAATTTTCTTCCGCAAGCGAATTTAAGTACCTTGTTATTAAAACAGGTACAAGTTTTGATGTTAACGCACTAAAGTCGATAATAAATTCATTAATGCCGATTTTTAGCAAAGGACGGACATATTGAAATAAATCGAGAATTTTATCACGATATAAATGCATTCTGCAAAAACCGTCTACAATAAGCGTATATGTTTTACTACGGTCTTTATCCGTTATAGCAAATCGTCTTTTTTGACACGGGGCAGGACAGGTCAGACGTGATAAAACAGCACTGTCATGGTTCAAGGGACAAAGCCCGGAACAGGGAATTTTAATAGAACCTGCTATCGTTAATTTTTTATTGGGAACATCATCTTTTATAGTTCTGATACATTCTTCAATATCTTTGACGTCAACAAAATTGCTTAATTCAATGCCTTCAATTTTACGCTGATTTGCAAGAGATAAAATAGACTCACCGTTGTTCAAGTTTAAATTAGGACCCAGTTCAATGGGAAGCTTATCATAATCAGGGTCGTTAATAACCATCCACCAAAATCCAAGGTTATTTATGATTAAAGAGTAAGGCGGATTGTTGTCAAAAAGCGCCTTTACATACTCGTAAACTCTGTCAATATCACGTTCTATAAGAGTTTTAGGAGTGCTGAGTTTGAGCTTGATGTTATTTTTGGCACAAAAGGCCTTTACTTTGGTTAAAATTTGATTGAAACTGTTTTTTGATAAATCCACGGTATTTAAAATTTCCCCGTATTCCATTGATTGAACAGGGTTAAAGCCTAATTTATCAATATATTTTTGTAATTTTCTCAGCTGTTCCAAACTGTTCATTCTTAAACAAAGTTTCGGATAATTTTTTGTTTTATCAAAACTTTTGCTCAATTGAATTCTATGAAAATGCCAGTCAAAAGGCTCTATATTACCCGAAAATTTAAAATCTTTGCCTTTCGTCGATAAAAATTCACCCGTAAAATGGTTGGTTTCGTAAGTACCCGTGGCTAATGTTTTAAACGGAAGTTTTTTATTCTTATAGACTTTCGGGTTTTGAATAATTTTTTCTACAAGGTTAAGCGCGCCCGCTATTTCTCTGGCATTGGAAAAATCACCCTTCAACATAATCAGTTCGATAGCATTCAGCTTCAATATGTCTTCCGCTATCCAGGGCAAATTATTTGAGTCTATACATAATTTTATACGTGTGGATTTTTTTATTTTGGCAATGTTTTTCATATAAATTTCTTCAGACACGTTTATATAGTCAATTTTTTGGAAAAGTTTCATAAATTCAATAGAGCTTAAATTATGAACGTCTGCGCTTGAGTCTATAATAATTTTATAGTGAATATCTTTTAGTTTTATAAATTCTAAAATAGCAAGAGTACTGATTATAATACCTGAGATGGGCTGGTTATCTATAAACTTTAAAAAATCTTTTATGTAGGGGTTGTTTTTGTCAAAAAGATTTTCTTCAAAATAAATGAACAATTCCGCCTTATATTTTTTAGCAGCTTCAATAAATTCAAATAACTTTTCAAAACCGTTCGTCAAAAAATGTGAAAAAGATACATAAATCAGGTTAGACTCCGATTTTTCACATATTTTGATATCTTTTGGCGTAAGTATGGGAAATAATACTTTAATATCTTTCATAGTGAGATTTTACCATGGAGGATACGGAAAAGGTCAATTTTTTTTGATTTTTGTCTTTTGAGTTGATTTTTTGCGTACAAGACCCTATTTTTCCCGCCATAGTTAAAATACGCATAAAATCTTATGGACACTAACGGAGCAAAAGCTTATAATATGCGTATGGGTAAAAAAATATCAGTAGCAATAGTTTGGCATATGCACCAGCCGTCATATAAAGATTCTAAAACAGGGTTATATGTAATGCCCTGGGTAAGGCTGCATGCAATTAAAGATTATCTGGATATGCTTTTGCTGTTGGATGAATTTGAGAATATTAAACTTAATTTTAACCTGGTTCCTTTACTTTTGAGCCAAATAGAAGACTATGTTTATCATGAAGCTCATGATATTTTATCAAAATATACAATTTGTGATGTGGAAAAATTATCAATAGAAGAAAAAAATTATATTTTTGACCACTTTTTTGATGCGAATTATACAAATCAGATTGAGCCTAATAAACCGTTTTTAAAATTGTATAAAAAAAGATTTGTAGAAAATTGTGAAACGGAAGATTTTTCAGATGAAGAAATTTCAGACCTTCTTGCCTGGTTTAATCTTGCATGGTTTGACCCCCTTCATATTGAAAGAAATGAAGAAATCAGAAATTTATTTGAAAAAAGATACGGATATACAAAAGAAGACAGAGAAAAAATTATTGAGCTGCAAAGAGAAATTATGCGGCAAATTATCCCTTCTTATAAAAGATTATTAGATGAAGGGCGAATAGAAATATCTACAAGTCCTTATTATCATCCTATTATTCCGTTAATGATAGACTTTGAAAAAGCGAAAACTATAAATAAAGATATAATTTTGCCTGAAACCGTTTCTGCCCTAAAATCCGATGCTACAGCACAAATTAAAAGCAGCATAGAAAAAATACAAAGTACATTCGGCTGTACCCCTAAAGGGATTTGGCTGCCTGAATTATGTATAAGTCCTGCCTCGCTAAAAATATTGTCAGATTTGAATATCAAGTGGACAATCGGAGATGAGCATACGCTCGCCAAGTCTCTAAAAAAAGAATTTGTCCGCAACTACAGAGGGATTTTAGAAGACCCTTTTGACTTAAATCAATGCTACACATTTGAAAACAAGCCCAACAATATTAAAATTTTATTCAGAAATGCCGCCCTGTCCAGCCTTATAAACTTTGAATATTCCAACTTTGACAGCCTGGTTGCCGCAAACGACCTTTATGAAAGAATTAAAACTTCTCAGGATAAGCTGGAAGCATCACCGCTTGATAACCATATTTTAACAATAGCGCTCGACGGTGAAAATTGCTGGGAAAATTATTCTAAAGACGGTATTGATTTTTTAAGAGCTTTTTATACATTGCTTGATAAAGATGAAACGATAAATGTTACGACCATAAGCGATTACATAGATAATCTTAAAATTTCCAAGCCTATTAAAAAAATCGTTCCGGGTTCATGGATAAATAATGCTTTCGACATGTGGATAGGTGATTCCATCAAGAATTTGGCCTGGGATTATCTAAATAAAACTAAACATGATTTTATGATAGCAGTAAAAAATGAAAATTATGATAATGAAGCAATTCAAAAAGCACATAAAGAACTCTTGGTAGCGCAAAGCAGTGACTGGTTTTGGTGGTACGGAGAACCAAATAACAGCGGGCGTGATGAAATTTTTGACAGTCTGTTTCGCAACCATCTTATCAGCGTCTATAATTACCTGAATTTGCCCGCACCGCCATATCTGAATATTGCACTGGATAACTTTGTCGGGAAACCTTCCAAACATCCAAAAAGACTTATTTCACCCATGATAACAGGCACTTATACCTCATCACCCGAATGGAATCAGGCAGGCTGTATAGAAATTCCGCAAGGTCCTACTTTTGCCAATAAAATGATAGATAAAATATTCTTCGGAAATGATGAAACCAACATTTATGTCAGGTTTGATTTTAATAAATTTTATTTTGAAGAAAATACCAATGATATTTATCCGAATGAACTGTTTATTTATATGGCTAAGCGTGATGCGATGAACTATTCCAGTATAAGGCTGAGAAATAAAAATGAAAATATTCCTCAAATTTTGAAGTACGTTTATACTCATGAAATTCAAGTGCCTGTGAATAAAAACCGGATTTTGCCCGTAATATTTACGGAAGCTTTGGAAAATTCTATGTGGAAAGTAAATCTGATGCATAATATTAACTACTTCTATAATGAAACTTTGGAAATGCAAATACCTTTTGACGATTTGAAATTAAACCCGCAGGAAGGTATTTATATGATATTTATTGTTTGTAAATCAAACATTATTAATCAGGTATTACCCTTAGACAACGCTATTTATATAGAAAGACCGGTTTAATTTAATTTTTTATTCCAAAGCATCTACAGCAAGTTTGATTATTCTTAATTTTTCTTTATCATTTTGAATTTTTGCCAATTTAGCAATAATTTGTTTACACATTTCATCAACGGACTCATCTTCTTGGAAAGAGTCTACACTACCATCGGCATAAAATATTTTAGACCCGATTTTGCCGGTTCCTTCATAATAATCTATTTTAATATTTTTACTCAAAGCCATGGCATGTTTTTGAGTTTCTTCCTCATTGCTGAATTTCTTTGTGGCTTTTTTAATTTTATTGTAGCTTTCATCGCTCATACCTTCGAAATTCTCATAAACGATTTTATTATTATTTTGAGCTACAAAAATCCCTATATCGTCAGTACCTGTTTTTTCAACTGCGATATAGTTATTTAACATATCACCATAACCGTTAATCAGCCAATTCAAATTAACATTGTATTGTAAACCGATTTTTGATAATGTTTCAAAACCGGGCTTTACCACGTTCGTTTCATATTTACTTATGGCAGTGAGTTTGACTCCAATTTCTCCGGCCATATCATCTTGTTTAAGATGTAAAGCACCTCTTAATATTTTCAATCTGTCCTTAAATTCAGTCATAGCATTTCCTAAACAAAAAATTAGCAAAATATGGATAAAATCGCTTGACAAATTATCAATTTATGGTTAAAATTGTTCTAGAGTATTTTGTCGCAGTCCATAATTTCATATTATACTACAACTAAAATTTTTTAGTTGTATTTTCTTGCGGAAATAATTAGGCTTCCAGGAAACCATGAATGCAAAGAGATGAATTATTAAAATTATTGACAGAGATGGAAAATATTGTAGATACAATGCAAAATAATGTTGAAAATAAACCCGCAATAAATTTTTTCGCACAAAAACTGACTGTTTTAAACAACACCATTTTAAGTAAAATTATAAAAAATTAATATCTATATTTCCTTACATTTCAATATTAACTTGTGAAAATTGTACGATTTTATTTTTTCCGCGGTGCTTCGCATTATAAAGCGCATGTTCGGAATATCTGATTAAAGTGTTCGCATTTTCTTCGACATTCTCCAGGAATGGATAACTGGAAACCCCGCCTGAAAGAGTAATCGGATGGGCTTCCTCTTCGCCTTCCGGAATAAATTCAAATTTAGCAACATCTCTTCTTAAACGTTCCGCGAATAAATAAGCATTTTCCTCATCAGTGTTAGGCAAAAGAACCAAAAATTCTTCATCGCCGTAACGTGTCAAAACATCTTCTTTTCTGACGTGCTGGGCAATAATTTCAGAGAGTTTTTTCAACAGGACATCGCCGCAGTCGTACCCGTACATATCATTAATGACTTTAAAATAATCTATATCAAGAAGCAGGCATGAGAGCGATAACTTATAGCGTTTTGCACGGGAAAGCTCGGCTTCAAGCCTTTCATGCAGATATTTTCTGTTGTATAACCCTGTAAGTTCATCGGTGGTGGAAACTATAGAAATTTTGTCTTTTAATTCTTTAATCTTCAAAAGGTTATGAATTCTGACATTAATCTCAAATTTATCAACAGGAGTTGAAATATAATCATAAGATTCAGCCCTTATTGAAGTTATTTCAGGCAATTTAGACGAAACTATCAACACCGGAGCGGTAAATTTATTAGTCATAACTACATTTTTCACTTCTTCTTCAGAAAATTCAAGCACTATTAAACCGGGGTTTAACGTTTCATGTTCTTTAATTTCCGATATATTTTTTGTTCTGACGCTGTAATCAATATTTTGGGCTAATAAATCTTCTATAGTTGAAGCAGAGCCATTAGTATAAATGATTATATTACTCATAATTCCACCATGTTATATAACTTAACATTCCTATTTTAGCAGATTTTTCAAAAAAGTACACAAAGCAATAAAAAAGTGAACGTAAAATAACCAAAAATATTAAGTACAATACACATGCAATGTTTATATTTACGCTTATTTGAAATCAATCCAAAATTTGAGCAGGATGTTTAGCGTTTGTAGGTTTTCCCAACACCCGTACAAGCTCTAAAACAGTTGATTTCATCTGGCAACGCTGGGGACTGTCTTTAAAAAAGTCATTATAAAAACAGCCGCTGCATACACACCCTCTTGAATAACAATCCATAGCTATACTAGTCCATCTACGAACCGAAGCATTTCTCCCAAAATCCCTCAATCTAATCACCGGTTACATTCCTCCAAATCCCATTTTGAGACCAAATCTATCAACAACCCTTTTTTAGCGAAAAGCTTACACGATTTCCTCTGAAAATTTCCACGTTTAACTGAACCCTGAGAGGGTTTCAGCTTTCTATGAAAAAATCATTTATATAACTACCATTATTTACATTGTTTTTTGCGGACGCTTTTAACAACTAAAAAGTAGAATTAAAATCGTGCAGTTTTGATTTATTTTCTTCAATATAAAGATTATATCCGTACAGAAAAATTTTGCAAGCAAAACCCTTGCTATTATTACATTTCTAAACAATTGCCCGAACATGAAACCATGAGCGTTTTTTGGCTGTACCCTTATGCCTGTTTGTTTACAGCAACATGGGTTTTCATGATTTCAATCCCCAAAAGGCATGCCAGGCATGTATTTCAGACCTCTCAGAAACCATTGATTTTAGTGCTTTTTTGTTAATTTTTGTTATTTTTTATAAAATTTATAAAATTATTTAAAGCAATCGCACGATGACTTATCCTATTTTTTACATCGATGTCAAGTTCCGCAAAAGTTTTATCATACTCCTTGACATAAAAAACAGGGTCATAGCCAAATCCGTGCGTACCATGAAGCTCTTTGATAATATAGCCGCTGCAACTGCCTTCGGTTGAAAACAGCTCCTCACCTGCAGGCGTAACAAGCGAAATTGCGCAGTTAAAGCACGCCTTACGGTCTTTTTCGTCGGTAAAATCCTTTAGCGCATTTAATAATTTAGCAATTTTTTCATCTCTTGTAGGCGCATATCTTGCGCTCTGAATACCCGGCAAACCGCCCAAAGCTTCCACACAAAGCCCTGAATCATCCGCAAAAGCAGGCGCTCCCATAATTTTGGCAGCTTCAAAAGCCTTTATATAGGCATTTTCGAGAAAGTTTTTGCCGTTTTCATCAGGGTCAAACGGTTGTGTCACAGGGATGATTTCAACATTTTGTTTTTCATAATCAAATTTTGATTGCACTTCGTAGATTTTATGCTCGTTAGAAGTAGCAAATACAAGACTTCTCATTAATCTTTCCCAAATCTTCTATGGCGCAAAGCAAACGCCTGTATGGCTTCTGCCATATCATCCTTGTCAAAATCAGGCCAAAGCGTCTGTGTAACAAAAAATTCACTATAAGCTACCTGCCACAATAAATAGTTGCTTATGCGCATTTCGCCGCCCGTCCTTATTAACAAATCAGGGTCTTTAATCCCTTTTGTATAAAGGTTATCAGAGATTGTCTGCTCGGTTATATCATCGGGCATAAGTTTGCCTGTTTTTATCTGCTGCGCAATAGCGGTAACGGCATTTTTCAGTTCATCTCTTGAGCCGTAGTTAATGGCTATTTGCAAGGTAATACCCGTATTATTCCGTGTCCTTGCCATTGCATCGTCTAAAATGTTTCTTAATTTGTCTGAAAAACGTGTTAAATCGCCGATAAAGCTTATTTTAACATTTTCTTCGTACAATTCTGAAAGTTCATGCCTTACTGTTCGGGCAAGCAATTCCATTAAAAAATCCACTTCTTCTTGTTGTCTGCCCCAATTTTCGGTAGAAAAAGCGTAAACGGTAATATTTTTTATGCCTAGGGTATGAGAAAACCTTACCAAACGCTTGAGTGCCTTCACTCCTTCGCTGTGTCCGGCGGCTGTGGGCAAAAAGCGTTTTTTCGCCCAACGGCGGTTACCGTCCATAATTACAGCAATATGTTCAAGTCCGCTGCTTTCGACCAATTCTTTTAATTGTAAGTTATTATCAGTTTTTGTACCTAATACTGTCATAATAAAGAAATCATATAATAAGAAATAAATATTTTCAAATTTATTGTTTTGTTGTTATAATAGCTGTACTTTAGTTACTGAAAATGTAGTGATAAGATTGAAGTATTGAGAAGCTAAGCTTTTAGCCATCCCTCTCAGCTTCTTTCCTTCTCAACTTCTTAGCTTCTTAACGGGACGTAGCGCAGCTTGGTAGCGCACTACCTTGGGGTGGTAGGGGTCGCAGGTTCAAATCCTGTCGTTCCGAAATTTTAAAAAGAGTCTTCGAAAGAAGGCTCTTTTTTGTAAAACAGGATTTGAACCTATATGCAGACAAGCTGCTATTCCCTCTCAGGTTCGGGAAGCCTGTCGTTCCGATTCTTTAAAAGAGTCTTCGAAAGAAGGCTCTTTTTTGTAAAACAGGATTTGAACCTATATGCAGACAAGCTGCTATTCCCTCTCAGGTTCGGGAAGCCTGTCGTTCCGATTCTTTAAAAGAGTCTTCGAAAGAAGGCTCTTTTTTGTAAAACAGGATTTGAACCTATATGCAGACAAGCTGCTATTCCCTCCCAGGGTCGGGAAGCCTGTCGTTAGTCAAAATATTAATTCAGCCGAACAGGCTATAAGAACAATCAATTCACATGAAGAAAACGACATAAATAAAATTAACTTAGATATAGAAATAACTAACTTAAAAGAATTGGTGCAAAGTTTGACCTAAAGTAAAACGGTTGATTTATATAGGTCTACGTTCCTTCTCGCAAAATATCAAGATATTCTTTGTAAGCAAAAGTTCTGTTACGGCTTTGGGTGGATGTTTGCTCTAAGACGCCTAAATCACACAACCGTTTCACCGCATTTGATATGGTATTAAAAGCTATACCTAAGTCATTAGCAGTCTTTTGTATATCGATAATGGGGTTTGTTTCCAGATAAGTAAACAACTGCATCGTCGTTTTAGCACTGCGCCCCATCCTTTCAATAGCCATGCAATTCTTATCATGCAAGGCATTCAGCTTGTCAATCGCTTCTGTAGCGTCCTTAGCAGACTCATAGACTGCTTGCAGAAAGAATTTAACCCATTGTTCATAATTGCCTTTAGTTCTGACTTCCGTCATGCAATCATAATATTCAATACGATTCTTTTTTAAGAAGTATGAAATATACAGTGCAGGCGTGGTTAATATTTTTTGTTCCATAAAAAACAATGTAATCAACAAGCGTCCAATTCTGCCGTTACCGTCAAGGAAAGGGTGAATCGTTTCAAACTGATAATGTATAAGAGCGGCACGAATAAGAACATCAAACTCATCGTCAGCATTTATATACTTCTCCAGGTCAGACATAGCCTGAATCATATCTTCCGGTGATGGTGGAATAAAGCTGGATTTTTTTAAAGTGCTGCCTGCCGAACCTATCCAGTTTTGTGAATGACGAAATTCGCCGGGATTCTTTTCTTGTCCACGGACACCTGACATTAAAACTTCATGAGCTTCTTTAATTAAACGATTACAAAGCGGCAGCTCTTTTAATCTGTCCACCGCAAAATCAGTCGCCTTAATGTAATTAATAACGTCACTCACAGGTCGGTTAGTGTTTTTTTCAAGCATAGGGTCTAAGACATCTTCAAGAGTTGCCTGAGTGCCTTCAATCTGTGAGGACATTAACGCTTCTTTTCGTACATACATAGATACAAAAAGGTTCACATTTGGTATGCGTTGGGCAAGCCCTTCAAGTAAAGCTATTTGCTTGTTTGCGTTAACAAGTAGTTCTATTGTTATATTATCCAATTCAATTGCAGGATTAGGTGGCAGGGGCGCCGGCATAAAGGATTTATAAGCTGCTTCAGCAGATAAGTTTGTTTTATATGCTCCTGCTCTTTTATTCACCGCTACTCCTATATTGGTCGTTGGGGTAGAAATCCCAACCTGCTGAAATAATATATTTATTATAACATACTTATTTCAATTTCACAATTGAATTTGAAATAAGGGTACAAAAATTGTTGCATTATTTCAAATTCATAATTAACTTTAACTTTTGAAACTTAACTATACAAATAATTGTATTAGCCTAAAAGCCTTGCGATTGGCTAATTTTGATAGCTTGTGATAAAATTCGATAATATCAAAACGTGACGCAGCCCGTATGAAGACAAGCAGAATACTTACACTACGGCACAGGGTCATAACCGCCGGAGTGAAAAGGATGGCATTTGCAAATGCGCTTTATACCAAGCCAACCGCCTTTAAAAATACCGTATTTAACTATCGCCTCTTTTGTATACTGCGAACATGTCGGGTAAAAGCGGCAGTTTTTCGGTGTAAAACGTGATATTTTCTGATAAATTTCAATAAGAAACAACAAAAATGACTTAATCATATTTTTTTAATGCCTTTTTTATACATTCTAGCATTGAATTTTTGATTTGAAAAAAATCGGCATTTAAACATTCTTTTTTTGCCATAAAAATCATGGTCTTCCATCTTTGAAAATCAAAGTTTTCATCCTGCAAAAAACTCCTGTAAGCTTCTCTCATTCTGCGTTTAATGAGATTTCTTTTTGAAGCGCGCTTATCAATTTTTTTAGAAACCACAAAAGCAACTCTTGTCGTATATGCTTCATCGGGTTTAGCTTTGCCGATATTGAGCGAACAAAGCCCTGAATGAGTATATTGCTTTTGAAGGTAGGTTATGCGGAATTCAAAATTTTTTTTCAGCCTGTATTTTTTTGCTAACATTATTCCCTCAAAAATTAAATTGGAATTTAAAAAACCCTGAGAAATCAGGGTTTTTAACTAAGCTCTTTCTTTAGCTGTAATAGCTATTTTATGGCGGCCTTTTGCTCTGCGTCTGTTAAGAACTTCCTGTCCGCCCGGGGTTTCCATTCTTGCCCTGAAACCGCTGGTTTTTTGTCTTTTTCTCTTTGTTCCTTCTAACGTGCGTTTCATTTTATTGCTCCAAATTAATTAGTTGCGTCCTGAGAACTCATGGTATTAAAGATATACTTATAAGTCAAGGCGTATTTTAAAAAAGTAATTATTTTTCTGTGTTTAAAATAAAAATTTTATGTTATTATTAGCCTGAACCATTCAAAAGGGCAGAAAAATATGGAAGTATATTTATCACAAGTTTTGGAAAATGTTTATCAGAAGAACGAACATGAACCTGAATTTATCCAAGCTGTGGAAGAAGTTTTAACAACGTTGAAACCAATAATAAATGCTCACCCCGAGTATAAACAAACAGCATTGCTTGAGCGCATTACAGAGCCGGAGCGGACTATTTCTTTTATGGTGCCATGGGTTGATGATAACGGGCAAGTGATTGTAAACAGAGGATACAGAGTACAATTTAACGGTGCATTGGGTCCTTATAAAGGCGGTTTGAGATTTCATCCGTCAGTAAATCAAAGTATTATGAAGTTTTTGGGATTTGAACAGATTTTTAAAAATTCACTTACCGGTCTGCCTATCGGCGGAGGTAAAGGTGGCAGTGATTTCGACCCAAAAGGCAAGTCAGACAATGAAATTATGCGTTTTTGCCAAAGTTTTATGACAGAACTGCAGCACCATATAGGACACAACTTAGACGTTCCGGCAGGTGATATAGGCGTCGGCAGCAGAGAAATAGGATTTTTATTCGGTCAATACAGAAGGATTAAAAACCAATATGAAGCAGGCGTTTTAACAGGAAAAGGTCTGTCCTACGGCGGTTCTTTGGTCAGAACCGAGGCTACGGGATATGGTTTGATTTATTTTATGCGCGAAATGCTAAAAGCTAACGGCAAAAGCCTTGAAGGAAAAACCATTGTAATCTCGGGCAGCGGCAATGTTGCAATATACGCTTGCGAAAAAGCGCGGCAATATGGTGCAAAAGTTGTTGCAATGAGCGATTCTAACGGCTGTATTTACGATAAAGAAGGCATTCAATTAAAAACCGTAAAAGAAATAAAAGAAATAAAAAGAGGAAGAATTAAAGAGTATCTTAATTTTCATCCGTCAGCGCAATATATGGAAAATGCAAAACAATGCCCTCAGGCAATTTTTGATATAAAAGCTGATATTGTACTTCCATGTGCAACCCAGAACGACATTAACCTTGAAACGGCTCAAAAGCTTGTTAAAAACGGTACATTTGCAATAGGAGAAGGTGCCAATATGCCTTGTACAAATGAAGCTATCACCTATATGCTGTCAAAAGATATCTTGATAGGACCTGCTAAAGCTGCTAATGCCGGAGGGGTCGCTGTATCTGCTCTTGAAATGTCGCAAAACAGTATCAGGGTGTGCTGGCCGTTTGAAGAAGTCGATAAAAAACTTGATTATATAATGACAAGGATTTTTTGCGAATGCTCCCATTCTGCTAAAGAGTACGGCATTGCCAAAAATTACGTTGCAGGCGCAAATATAGCGGCATTTAAAAAACTGGCTGCCGCAATGCAGGCTCAAGGTGTTATTTAGAAGACAAAAATGCAGCCGCTCAGCTGTTAAGCTCTTCGCCTCTTAAACTTAAAAACCCGCCCTGACATATCGCGCCCAATTTGTCTTATATCAAATTTGAATTATAATAATAAAAGAAGGAATAGTTAGGCCGACAATATGGGTGATGAAGACAAACAGTTTGAGGCAACCCCTCAAAAGCTTCAGCGGGCAAAAAAAGAAGGTCAGGTTGTAAAGAGCAAAGACTTTTCTATGGCGGTTGCTATGCTTGTGATGTTCAGCGTGGTTTATGCGCTTGCGCCATTTACCTGGCATCAGATTTCAAAGCTTTTTGTGCTTCTATACGAACAAATTCCCAATGCAACTGTTGAAAATATAGGTTCAACCTACATATTGACTACTGTGATAACAACTACATTTTTGATTTTGGGACCTATCCTGATTATGGCGTTTTTAATGGGAATTTTGGGCGATTTAATCCAAATCGGTCCTATTTTTACAACTAAACCGCTGGAACCAAAGTTTGATAAATTAAACCCTACCAAGTATTTTAAAAACCTTTTTTCGGTAAAAACAGCATTTGAGCTGGTAAAGAATATTTTTAAAGTTATTATTTTGGGTTATGTCGGCTGGAGTGTTTACAAGGAGCATTTTCCCACAATTTTGAGCCTTGTTGCAATAGATAATCGATTTGCTATTCTGTTTGAATTCGGAAAATTAATAATGGACTTTATAGTCAAGGCATGTATAATTTTCCTTGCAATTTCAGCGGCAGATTATATGGTAGTGCGCATGAAGTTCTTAAAGGACCAAAAGATGTCTTTTAAAGAAATAAAAGATGAGTATAAAAACTCGGAAGGCGACCCCCATGTTAAAGCAGCACTGAGGCAGCGCCGCCAGCAAATGATGCAAAGAAGCATGATGGATTCTGTTTCTACCGCCGATTTTGTAGTTACAAACCCGACTCATGTCGCTGTTGCGCTTAAATATGAGGCGGAAGAAATGCAAGCCCCGAAATTAATAGCAAAGGGTACAGAGCTTATAGCTAAAAGAATTATTGAAATTGCAAAAGAACATAATATCCCCGTAATAGAGAACCCGCCCGTTGCCAGAGCGGTTTTCAGGGTAGTTGAACTTAACCGTGAAATCCCGCCGGAACTCTATAAAGCTATAGCAGAAATACTATTATTTGTTTATAATTTGCGTAAAACGAAAAAAATAGATAAAATGTAATAGTGGAGTAAAATGACAAATCAGACAGTGAGCAAAATTGACATAAAAAGCTATATAGAACTTATTGAAAAAGTTGCCAAAGTCGAGCATAGGCGCATTCCGTCGCACATGGTCGATCTGGAGGAGTTGATAAGTATCGGTATTATAGGTATACAAGCTCTCATAAAGAATAAAACAGAAGAGCAGTTAAAAAAATATAATATTTCTTACATGGCGACCGCTGTGAGGTGGGCAATAAGAAATGAGCTGAGAAACAGGTATAAATGGTATTCTTTCAAACAAACCAAAACAAATGAAGATACAGAAACACAAGACGGAGTAGATGTAGCGCCCGAAAAAGTCAGAGAAGCTATCTACGAAACCATTTTATCCATAGACAGTATTGCCGCGGACTCATCTGATAACGATTCTCCGTTTGACTTCTTAAAAGACAGCGGAGCCCAGCCCGATGAACAATATGAACTCACAGAATTAAGCCGTTTGATAAAAGAAGCCATCGCCAAACTACCCCAAAAAGACAGAACCATCGTAGAATACAGATTTTACAGAAATATGCAGGTCAAAGAAATAGCCACTGTTGTAGGCTTATCATCCTCACGTGTAACAAGAATTGTACAAGCCGCTCTCAATAATGTAAGAGAATATTTGCAATCTAAGGATTTTGAAAGTTATTTATAATGAAGAACTATGATGATTTAGTCAGAATTTGTAAAAAGGTTTATAATCGGGGTTTTTCTCCCGGTTATTCAAGCAATATAAGTATACGCAAATCATCTCATTTTGTAATTACTCCGTCGGGATTTTCGCTTGAAACAGTAGAAAAAGATGATTTAATAGAACTTGATTTTGAAGCGCAGCAGCTTGCGGGCAAAACCAGAGCTTCTTCCGAAAAACTCATGCATTTGCATATTTATAAAAAAAGACCGGATGTAAATGCTATTATTCACTGCCATGCTCCTAAAATTTCAGCATTTGCCGTAGCCGGCAATGCTTTTGAAGGCGGATTTATATTAGCGGAAGTTCCCTATCTTTTCGGCAGCGAAATACCTTTAGTAGATTATCTTATGCCTTCATCCATAGAATTAGCCGAAGCTGCAAGCAATGCTCTCAAGCATTCTGATGCCGCTATTTTGAAAAACCATGGGGTAATAGTTGCAGGCAAGACTTTAGACGATGCTTTTTATAAACTGGATACTATAGAATATGTTGCTCAGGTTTATCTGGATGCTAAACAACTGGGGAATATGACTTTTTTAGCAAAAGAAGAAACAGACAAATTGCTTGAGTTGAGAAATAAGGCTCATTAACTGCCCGGGTTGCTGATGATATTCGCGCGAAAAATTTTATTATTAACTTTAGAGTGAAAAAATATCACAAGGTGGAACATGCAAAGAATAATTTTATCCATATTGTTTTTTATATTTTTGGTTGCACAAAATGCCTTTGCGATGAGTTCAGACGATTATTTAAATAATGTGGAACATGAGCTTTTCGCAATAACCTATTCATCACAAAATACAAGCAAGCGGTTAGACAGAATAGAAACCGAAATTTTTAATAAAATATCTACAGATACGCAAGAAAACAGAATAAAGCAGCTTTATAAAGTTTATGCTCCTTCAACATTTGAAAAGCCGGCTATTACCGCCTCCAAACCCGCTGAACGCCCAAAAACAATAACCCAAACAGCCCCCAAAACAACTGTTAACCCTGCTCAACCGGCTGATTATAACAACTATCCAATTGTATCTGAAATGGAAAAAAATATTTTCAGCAAAGATTATAACGGGGAAGATATTTATGGCAGATTAAGCAGGCTTGAGCAAAAGATTTTTAATCAGACTTATGATTCAACAGCGCTTTCAGACAGAGTTGACAATCTGAAAACCAAAGCCATGCCGGATAAAACTACCGCTCTGGCAAATAATAGTGATGAAGTTGAGTTGGATTTTAACAATATATTTGCTTATAACAGTTCAAATGGTAATATCGAGCAAATCCTTTCAGAGCTTGAGTATGGAACTTTTAAGAAGGATTATGGCAGTGATAACGATGAAGCAAGGATTGCAAGGCTTGAAACACACTACTTTGGCACAACCTCTCCCGAGGATATAATGGGCGACAGAATAAACAGGGTAGCGTCAGTGGTAGTTGCCAACACAACAGGGCAAGAATTTATGCCGCCAAGCTCAAAAGGAGCAACATGGGGCATAATTTTGCTTAATGTGCTTCTGATAGCGCTTAGCGTATTATTATAAGTGCTTTTTATATTATGTTATAATCCTGATATGAAAAATATTTTTAAACTGATTATCACAATTTTAATAATTTTTGCAATTCCTTCCTATGGAATATGCCAAACTGCTTCTGATATCAGAATGCTTAAATCCAAAGGCATCAGCGCTTATAAAGAACAAAAATATCAGGAAGCGGTAAAATACCTGGTTTCAATACCTGATGAAAAACAGGATTATACGACTGTTTTACTTCTGGCAAACAGTTTTGAATGTCTTGGTAACTCAAAGGCAGCTATAATCCTGCTTGAAAATCAGGATAAAAAAGATAAAAAAAATTATCGTGCTTTTTATAATTTAGGCAACATTTACCAAAAAGAAAAATATTATCGCGACAGCATAGAGGCTTACCAAAGAAGTATTAAATTGAGAGGAAATTTTCCTGAAGCGTACTATAACCTGAGTATCAGCTATTTTAAAATAGGCGAATATCAAAAAGCAGCTAAAATACTTGAACAAGGTATAAAATTCAGCCCTAAAAATATAAAAAATTACTACTATAACCTTGGTGTATGCTTAGAAACCGCAGGCAAAGCCAAGGAGGCTAAAAAATATTTTGAGCTGGCAGAATAATTCTTCTCATTTATAATAAATTGTAATTTTTCAATTGATATTGTATAATTACAGAGTTCAAATCCATAAATTTAATAGGAGAATAATAATGAAAAAAGCACTTTTAACACTCACAATATGTTCGGTATTATTAATATCAACAGGCTGTTTAAAAAAAGCTAACGAGCCGCAAATACCCAAATCCATAACTGTTTATCAACAATTAAATTTAACTATGGAGCAGCAAAGCAAGCTTAAGGACATCAGAGAAAGACAAAGAATTAAAACCGATGAATTAAGACAAGAACTTGATAAAAAGAGAAATGTGCTTTTACAAAATAACGTGGATGTTGCAAAAATGCCGGAAGCTGACAGAAAAAAAGCAATGGAAGAGTTAAGAAAACAGTCTGAAGCAATGCGAAATGAACTGATGGAGTTAAGAAATCAATATGATAAAGAATTTTTAGGTATTCTTGACAAAAGGCAGGAAAAAATCTACAAAAAATATCTTGAAGAGCGTAATAACGAAATGAAAGAAATTATTAAAAACGCGCAAAAAAAATAATTTAAAAAGATTTTAAACTAAAGAGTTAGTCTTAGACTAACTCTTTAGTTTTACAAAGGTTTGACCAAAATGCAGGTCTATGCTAAAAATTAATATGAGTAAAAAATTCAGGTAATATATGAGCGAATTAATTGATATTGTGTGTATAGGGGAAAGTTTAGTAGAGTTATCTTCCAACGAAAGTCTTACGTACGCTGACACACTAAATAAATATTTTGGCGGTGATACAATGACAACCGCGGTAGCTGCTTCAAGATTAGGTTCAAAAGTAGGCTATGTAACGTTAGTAGGCAATGATTATTTAAAAGATTTTCTTTTAGACGCCTGGAACTGTGAAAACCTTGATTTAAGCCAGGTAAAGCTCTCCAAAGGTTATAACGGATTATACTTTATTTCACGTTTAAAAGACGGTGCGAAAGAATTTGCATATTACCGTAAAAAATCAGCCGCAACTTGTTTATCCGAAGCAAATATTTCAAAAGAATATATCCAAAACTCCCAAATTGTATATTCAACGGGAATAACCCAATCACTTTCATTATGCGCAAGAGAAGCTGTGAAAACCGCGTTTCAGGCTGCAAAAATAAATGAAAAACAAGTGGCATACGATATAAATTATACCCCGGGACTTTGGGACGAAGAAGAAGCAAAAGAAGCATTTGAAGAAGTTTTGCCATACATTGACATTTTGTTTGTAAGTTTGGAGCATGACATTAAAAAACTATATTCTCTATGCTCGTCTGAATTGGCGGCTCAATACCTTGCCGACAAAGGCGTATCAATAGTAGTCATAAGAGAACGCGACGGCAGCGTTTTTATAGCGTATAACGGGGAAACTGTTTTAATTCCGTCATTAGAACATCAACCTGTCGATACAACGGGCTCCGGCGACGCTTTTAACGGCGGATTTATGCACGGGCTTCTGGAAGGGTTCAGCCCGTTTGAAAGCGCAAGATTAGCCAGCGTAGTAACTTCCTTTCAGGTAATGGGTATCGGCGCCATAAAATCTATTCCTTACAAAGAAGAAGTTTATAACAAATTTAAGAGCATAACTCAATGACAAAATTCTTACTCACGGGGTATTTTGGGTTCGGGAATTTTGGTGATGAAGCTATTTTAAAATGCGCTGCAGATATTTTGAATGAAAATTTTGCAAACCCTGAAATAACCGTCGCAACAAACGATGAAGCCCTGACAAAAACGCAGTTTAAACATGAAAATAATATTAAAACCGTCCAAAGATTTAACCTTACCGAGCTTATAAAAGAATTGCAAAACACGGACTGTCTGATATTTGGCGGCGGAAGTATTTTGCAGGATGCTACCAGTTTAAAAAGTCTTCTTTATTATTTGTTTTTGATTTATACGGCAAAATTTTTCGGTAAAAAAGTTGTACTCCTATCGCAAGGTATAGGTCCCATAAATAACCCCATAGGTAAACGGCTCTGTTTTGATTTATTGAAAAAAGTTGATTTAATAACGGTTCGTGATAAGCGAAGCAAAGCTTTGCTTGATAAATACAACATAAAGTCCGAACTTACCGCGGATTTAGTATGGGGAATGAACTTAGAGCAAGTATCTAAGGTCATTGGCACGAAAAAAACCATAGGTATTCAGCTTCGCAAATGGAAATCATTGACCGACAAAAAAATCGATGCGCTTGCCAAAATTATTGCTGAAACGTTTAATTCCGAAAATTACAATTTTAAAATAATTCCGCTGCAAGAAGATTTTGATAAAGAAATTTGTAATAAATTTTTATCGGATTTAAAAAAATACAGCAGTAATACCGAGGTTGAACTTTTTGATTACAGCGATATAAACTCTGCAATAAATTTATTCCAAACGCTGGATTATCTTATAGCAGTGAGATTTCATGCCGGTATAATTGCTAACAAGTTTGGCATTCCTACTCTTATGCTATCTTATGACCCTAAAGTAGAGGAATTTTGCAGCGAAACTTCGACCCTGACGGCAGACATAAACAATTTTACCATTCCCGAATTGACAACAAAACTGCAATTGCTGAGAAATGGAGAAACCCGGCAAACTTATTATCAGGCGCAAATATACGAGAATAAAAATATAGACATGCTAAAAAGTTTATTTAAAGCAGAACAAATGAAAAGAGCCTGCTTGTTAAATACACCTGTGGATTTGGTCAATATGCAAAGCGCCATTGACTTTTTGGTAAACCGTTTGAAGAATAAAACCGCAACGCAGGTTGTTACGCTTAACCCTGAAATGATATCAAAATCCTGCAATGATGAAGCTCTGTCAAAACTTATGAAAGAGGCTGATTTAATTGTACCGGACGGTATCGGGGTTGTTTTGGGGCTGAAATTTTTAGGCGTTAAGTCAACGAGAGTTGCAGGGATTGAGCTTGCATACAACCTTTTAAAATTAGCCGCTCAAAAAGGCTATACTGTTGGATTTTTGGGCGCTGATGAGGATACTTTGCAAAAAGCGATAAAAGAACTTCAAAAAGATTTTCCCGAATTAAAAATAGTATTTGCAAGAAACGGATATTTCAAGCAGGAAGAAGAAAACAATATTTTAAATGATTTAATAGCCGCAAAACCTGATATGCTGTTAGTAGGAATAGGTTTCCCGAAACAAGAAAAATTAATACAGTACTTCAAAAAATCATTAAATCATACTATAATGATTGGTGTGGGCGGAAGTTTTGATGTTTGGTCAAAAAAACTCAAACGAGCTCCCGTAATATACCAAAAAATGGGTTTGGAATGGTTTTACAGATTATTGTGTCAGCCTCAAAGATTTAACCGTATTTTTCCGGTTATTCCGTTGTTCTTCTTAAAAATTATATCCAACCGCAGTTTAAGCAGAAAAGAGTATTAAATGTTAAAAACCCAACTTACTACCGAAGAGATAAAAGAACTGGAAAAAGCTGCCAATAACGCCCGTATTTCCGTTTTAAAAATGATTCATAACGCCAAATCAGGACATCTGGGCGGAAGTTTTAGCGCGGTGGAAATAATTTTAACACTTTATAAAAAAATTCTGCATCATAATAATAAATGGACTGAAAGCCCTAATTTTCAAAACCGCGACCGTTTTGTATTATCAAAAGGACATGCGGCTCCTATTTTGTACCATATTTTGGCAGAAGAAGGCTACTTCGATAAATCGGAACTGATGACCTTAAGACAGGTAGGTTCAAACCTCCAGGGGCATCCCTGCTGTCTGAAAGTAAACGGCGTCGACATATCTACAGGTTCGTTGGGACAAGGCTTATCAATCGCCTGCGGCATGGCGTTAGGCTTGAGGCTTAACCAAAGCAATGCTTTTGTTTATGTTTATATGGGAGATGGGGAGCTTCAAGAAGGACAGGTTTATGAAGGAATGATGAGCGCTGCCCATAAAAAGCTCGGAAGATTAATCGCTATTGTAGACAGAAATTGCTACCAAATTGACGGGCATACGGAATGCGTCAAATCAGTTGACCCGATAGATAAAAAATTTGAAAGTTTCGGCTGGCAGGTTTTAAACATTAACGGTCATAATATTAAAGAAATTTTTAATGCTTTTCAGGAAGCAAAAATCCTCGGAGTGCAAAACCAAAAACCTGTTGTTATCATAGCGGATACGGTTAAAGGAAAAGGCGTTTCTTTTATGGAAAACACCTGCTCATGGCATGGCAAAGCGCCTTGTGATGAAGAATTTGAAACAGCATTGAAAGAATTGGAGGGTCGCAGCTAATGAGTTTAAAAAAAGGCGAAGTAACCGCTCTTAGAAAAATATACGGCGAAACCCTCGCGGAACTTGGTAAAACAAGAGAAGATATTGTTGTAGTTGACGCGGATTTATCACACTCTACAATGACAATGCTCTTCCAAAAAGCCTGTCCTGACAGATTTTTTAACGCGGGAATAGCTGAACAAGATGCAATAGGTCTGGCATGCGGTTTATCTACATGCAATAAAACAGCATTTGTAAGTACATTTGCGATCTTTGCAACCGGCAGGGCTTATGACCAGGTGAGAAATACTCTGGCTTACAGCTACTGTAACGTAAAAATCGTAGCAACCCATGCCGGTATTACGGTAGGTGAGGACGGTGCAACCCATCAGGCATTGGAAGATGTGGCGCTTATGCGGGCAGTACCGGGGATGGAAATATTCGTACCTTGCGACGGAGTTGAAACAAAAGCCGTTATCAAATATGTAAGTGAAACCAAAAAACCGACATACGTCAGACTCCCAAGAACTAACCTGCCGACTCTGTTTGATGAAGAAGAATATCAATTTAACCCTTATGAAGCAAAAATTCTAAAAGACGGCAGCGATTTAACCATCATTACAAACGGTGAAACCACTATTGAATGTTTAAATGCAGCGGAAATGCTTATGCAAAAAGGCATAAATGCGCAGGTTATTAACATGCACTGCATAAAACCGCTCGACTGTGAAATCGTTATTAAAGCCGCTAAAAAAACAAATAAAATATTTACCGTTGAAAACCATTCAATAATAGGCGGATTGGGAAGCGCTGTTTGTGAATGTTTAAGCGAGAATTATCCTGCCAAAGTCCACCGTATCGGCATTAACGATGAATTTGCCCAAAGCGGACCCCAACGTGAACTGATGAAGTTTTACAAGCTTTGCGGCGAAGATATTTGCGAAACGATACTTAATTTTAATAAATGAATAGATTAAAAATTGTTCTTCTTCGTCAATTATTCACGGCGTGGTCAAAAAAATTAATTGACAGGTTTTTTAGCCGGCGGCATTCTTGTTTTTTAGACGGCGGCATTCTTTAATAAGTTTTCTGGTATCAGCTTTAAAATTTTTGTCTAACTGTCCTGCTTTTTTAAAGTGAGCCGCTGCCTCGTCATATTTTCCCATTGCCTGTAATGTTTGCGCATAATGAAAGTAAATTTCGCCTATATTAGGGTCAATAAAAACAGCTTTCTCGTAGTAGTCTTTTGCCTTCTCATACTGTTTTAAACCCGCATAAACAAAAGCCAAACTGTCCAAAGACTGTGCGTTTTCCTCTTTATCCATCACAACGGCTTTTTCGCAATAAGGCAGTGCTTCTTCATATTGTCCTAAAGTCGCCAGCGAAAAGCAGTAGTTATTGTAAGCGCTTGAGAATTCCGGATTGAATTTTAAAGATTTTTTAAAATAAGGCAAAGCCTCTTCCAATCGGTCATTTTCAACCAATATAACCCCTGTATCATAAAAAATATCATATTCAAAAGGAGAGAGTTTTGTTGCCTGAATTGCCAATGGTGCAGCTTGTTTTAAACGTTTTTGATTGAGTAAAAATACAGCATAGCTGTAATAAATTTTGCCGTCATCAGGCGACATAGCTATTGCTTTTTTATAAAACCGCTCTGCCAGTCTTTTGTTGCCCAGCCCCTCATAAATAATTGCCAAATAATAGTTGGCATAAACATCCTCGGGGTTATAGCGCAAAATAGTATAAAATTCTTTCGCAGCGCTGTAGATATTGCCATGCGCAACAAAAGCAAGTGCAATTGTATGGTTTATCTGGGTAAAATTTTTATCCGGAGCATCCAAAACTAAAGTCGGAAAAGCGTTTACCCCTTGTACAAGAGATACAAACACAACTATAGAGGCTATTAATCGTTTAATCATAGTTTTACCTTAAAGTAAAAACACCTTGTGAGCGGAATTTATTATAGCGGTCTTCTTTAAGCTTTTTGGGGTTGAGTTTGGACAATTCTTTAACTGCCTGAAGGATTTGGGCTTTTAAAGTATCGCTCATTGAAGAATGGTTATAATGTGCGCCGCCTAAAGGTTCTTTGATTATACCATCAACGACCTTAAGATTTAATAAGTCATCAGAAGTAATTTTCAGAGCGTTAGCTGCATCGTTAGCCCTTGTCGCATCATGCCAAAGGATTGAAGCGCAGCCTTCAGGCGAAATAACTGTATAGTAGGCATGTTCAAAAATATAGACTTTATTCGCAACAGCAAGCCCTAACGCTCCGCCGCTGCAGCCTTCGCCCGTAATTATTGCGATAACAGGTACATTAAGCTTTGCCATTTCACGCAAATTTTCGGCAATTGCAATACCTTGTCCGGTTTCTTCCGCTTTAACCCCGGGGTATGCTCCCGGTGTATCAATCAGGGTAATTATCGGAAGGTTAAACCTGTCGGCATGGTAAAATAAACGAAGCGCTTTGCGATAACCTTCGGGATGAGGCATTCCAAAGTTATATTCAAGGTTTTCTTTAGTGGTTTTGCCTTTTTGAGTGCCTATAAGCATCACCGGCACGTTATCTATTTTAGCCACCCCGCCTATAATAGACCTGTCATCAGCCCCTGCCCTGTCGCCATGTAATTCTATCCAATCGGTAGTCATTAATTGAACAAAGTCCAAAAAAGACGGACGCATAGGATGTCTTGCTATTTGCATACGTTCAAACGGCTTTAAATTATTGTACAGGTTTGCTTTAAATTCCTGTGCCTGTTTTGTGAGTGTGTCTATTTGAGATGACAAATCTATGTTGGATTCATTGCTCAATTCTTTTAGCTCCTGAATTTTTCCTTCTATGTCGTAAATCGGTTTTTCAAACGGCAAATGCGTTATATTTTTGCTCATAATCTCTTCCTCTTTTTATTTATGGGTATGAATAGCGATAAGATTTGAAATTCTGTCTTTCAACTCTTCTCTTGAACAAATCATGTCTACCTGTCCAAACTTGAGCAGATACTCTGCTGTCTGGAAATCTGAAGGAAGCTTTTGCCTTATAGTTTGTTCTATTACCCTTCTGCCCGCAAAACCTATCCTTGCACCCTGCTCTGCTATAATTATGTCGCCAAGCGTACCAAAACTGGCTGTTACTCCGCCAAAAGTAGGCTCTGTTAAAACCGTCATATACAACAGTTTTTCGTCATTCATCCTCGCTATAGCGCAGCTTGTTTTTGCCATCTGCATAAGACTTAATATGCTCTCCTGCATTCTTGCTCCGCCTGAAGAGGTGAATATAATTACAGGTAATTTTTTATCTATACAGGCTTCAATTAAGCGTGTGATTTTCTCACCCACAACAGAACCCATGGAACCGCCCATATATTCAAAATCCATAATGCCAAGACCTGTCTTAGCGCCGTTTATGCTGCAAAATCCTGTTATTACGGCTTCGTTTAAACAGGTTTTTTTCTGTGCATCTTCCTGCCTTTGGGGATACGGTAGCGTATCAACAAAATTTAAAGGGTCGGCAGGAAACATATTTAAGTTTATTTCTTCAAATGTTTCCGGATCAGCTATTTGACAAAGCCTTTGTTTTGCATTAATTCTGAAATGGTAGCCGCATCTTGTACATACCATCAGGTTTTCTTCAATATCTTTTGTCGGGATGCTTGTATTGCAATTGAAACATTTTGTCCACAATTTGCATACATCATCGTTAATATTAGCACATGTTTGTTGCATGCTGGATTTTTGTGTTCGTTTGGTTTGTAGCCATTCTTTAATACCCATGAATTTTTCCTTATAACTTTACTTTTTTATTATCTTTTTTCTTGGCAGGTTCTGATGTAACATCAAAATCAATAACCTTCATTCTATCAAATTCAATTACTGATTTTTTAGCGCCAAGCAGCATATCAACACCAAAAGCGCTTGTATTTCTTACAGTGTCAAACCCCATTCTGATTTTTATATCCTCTGTACCTATCGCAGCGAGGATTTGGTTTTCTGTCAGCCAATCTCCTTCAAAGCTCTTATCGCCGATATTAATCGACCCAATGTAACCTAATGAAATATATTTATTCAAATATACTTGTCCTCTAAGCATAACATTATTTCTGCCGTATCTGTATTTGTCAAACCAAAATGGCGATTCATTTAAAGTTGCACCCGAAAAATAGGTTGCCTCAAGGAATAACGGTCCCAAATTTGAATAAATTCTCGGACCTATCCTTGCAGTACCGGCTACCACGCCTGTTTGATATATAGAAATATCATGCTGATACCTGTATCCAAGCATTAAATATCGTTGCCAATTCCACAACGGAGCCCGGTTAAATCCGTCTATCATCCATTTGTATCTTATAGTGGATAAGGGCGAACCATGGTCCATAACATCCTGAAATAAGCCTACAGACGCTCTGTTAAATGCCATAAAGTTGGCTTCGGGAACATTGATATTCTTGTCATAAACAAATTCAGCGCCCATATTAGGCATTTGACCGCCCATCCAGCCGGTCGGAATATAATCGTTAACAGCGTAAGTCAGCCTGAAAGAATCATTGAATTTATAATCACCGCTAATCAACAAATTACCCGTGGCTGTAGAATACATCATATTAGTTTTACTCTTCGGCGTTGATAATCTGGCAAAACCGCCGACACCGAACTTATTATCCGTACTCAAAGACGCCAGCGGCGCAATTTTTAATGTTCCGGCGTTTGGCAAAGGCGTCACGACCGCCGGTGCAATAAATGTACCGATTCTTGGTCTTGAACCCATTTCGATAAAATTTGTTTCTATGTAATTGGTATCTTTATCGGTAGATAAAAGAATATTCGGTGCATAACCTATTTTATACTTGCCTTTGTATAAACTGGCATCTTTTAAAGTAATATCTGTTCTGTCCTGTTGACGCTTTATAATCATTTCTTTTGTAATAATTTTATATCTGCTGTTGCCTTCTGTAGCCAGTTTAGGGTCAAAAAACAATTCAGGGCGCATGCCGCCAAAAGTACTGGTTGATAAAATCATGCTGTTGCTTTTATTTAAAACAGCATCACCTTCGTATGCAAACGTTTCATTGGCGTATAAATTTGCGGTTTTGGCATTAATAATGATTTCTTCATAGTATAAAATCGGTCTTTTTAAAAATGAGGTTTCACGTTTTGTATCGATTTTTATATAATCACCGTACATTGTGCCGTCATCCTGAACTATTTTTACGTTTCCTATTCCTATTAAGGAATAAGCTCTTTGGTCAATAATAATTTCATTGGCGGTCATTCTAAAGCGTTCTTCGGGGATAATAAGTTCCGCATTACCTTTGGCAATATACTGATTAATTTCGGGATAAAAATCTACCGTATCGCTAATGAGCTTGAGTTTTTTGGCTGTTTTAGATTTATCTTCCAGCGCTACTTCATCTTTTGTAACTTCGGTCTTAATAACACCATCTGAGGGCATGTTATCATAGTCAAAAATACTGTATTTGGGTGCGGAAGAATCCGTATAAGTCTTCTTGGTTTCCTGCAATGCATAAGCAGGACGCACTATAAAGGCCAATATAAAAATTGACATTAAAACGGTAAAGATTTTTTTATTAGATTTAAAATTAAGTTCTTTATTCATAACAACATTAAATAATAAGTAAGGTCATTTGGCTAGCAAAATTTACAAAAAGTTGCAAGGTATTAACTTTGTTTTTGCTTAATGATATCCACGATTTCTTTTGTACTGTAGCAGTCTTGTATTACATAAACGGATTTGTTTAAAGCCCGTTCAAGTCCACTCAGCGTAACGCCGTCCAAAAACTCATTTGTATAATCCCGCAGCATAACGGAAGGTATCATTACAAAGTAATCCTTCAAATCTGTCTGCTTCATGGTATCGAGCAAGTCCTTCCCCGTAATCAGTCCGGTTACGGTGATATTCTCACCCCAAAATTTACTTTTTACGGCAATTATTTGGAGTTCAACATTTTCAATTTTATTAACTTCACCGGCAATAATATTCATGGTGCTAAAGGCGCTTTCGCCGGTAAAAATCATCATTTTCTTAGGTTCTGATATTTTTTTAGGAAGTTTACGTTTATAAAAATCATCAAGCAAAATACGGCAGGCGCCGACCCCGTCCTCAAGCTGCGAATAACTGTTATAATAACGGCTTTTGGGGAAAGGAAGCTTTGCAAAGAGGTAAAATTCATCGGAACAGCTCACGAGTGGTTTTTGCATTTTTTCATTAAACTCATCCACGATTTCAATGGTTTCTTTGGCCTTTTTAGGGGTAACTTTTACTAACTTGGAGTCTTTGCGGAATTTTGTAATTCCTACAGGCACGATTGCAACCGATTGCAGCAGTTTTAATTTAGACAAATCTCCAAGCGTCCGCCGAAGCTCATCACCGTCATTGTACGAAGGACATAAAACTATTTGTGTATGAAAGGGGATTTCAAGGTTATTAAGCCATTTTAATCTGTCCAAAATATCGCCGGCACGTTTGTTTTGAAGCATTTTTATACGCAGTTCGGGGTTGGTTGTATGTACAGATACAAAGAGCGGTCCTAACCTGAGTTTTTCTATGCGTTCTATATCGTTTTTTGTAAGGTTGGTCAGCGTAACGTACGTTCCCTGCAAATAAGAAAGGCGATAGTCGTCATCTTTAATATAGAGAGTTTTGCGCAAACCTTCGGGCTGCTGGTCTACAAAGCAGAATATACACTTGTTGGCACAGGGTTTGATTTTATCAAATACCGCACTTTCAAAAACAACACCCAAAGTATCGTCAAAATCTTTTTCTATTTCAATAATTTCTTCTTCGCCGTTCTTTTTTTTAATATGAAGTTCGATTTCTTCGCTGCAAATTAAAAATTCGTATTGGATGTAGTCTAGAAGGGTTTCACCGTTCACAGCCAAAATCTCATCGCCTTCTTTTAGCCCGATATCCATTGCGATAGTGTTATTTTCGACTTGTTTAATTTTTGCACCCATAATTTTTTTCCGTATTAATCTTCGGGGAATTCGCCGGGGTTAGGTATAGGATCATCAAATTCCAACATCACTTTTAACATTAAACGCAGCTGTTTTTTATAATTTTCAAGCGCAAATTCTTTTGTCTTGGCGCAAAATGCAAAACTTTCAAACTCTTTTATCTGAATATAATGGTAAGGCTTGCCTTCAAAGTCCAAATCTTCGCCAAATTCCAGCGTCCATGGCAGGCTTGTATAATATTCGAGCTTTTGTTCAAAATCTTCCATTACTGCAAATTCCCGGCTAAAGGCTGTTTGATTATAATACCTTCGCCGCCTATTACTTCTACCCGTTTGCCGTTGATTTCAAGGTAAACATCTTTGCCGCCGGAAGCTTTGGTCGCCGTTTCCACCAGTTGTTTCACCCTTGCTTTCATACTGTCTGCCCCGCCTCCGTATTCAAAATCCTCAGAAATATTTATTGTATATGAATTAGCATCTTTTTTTATTCCTAAAAGCTTTGTTTCTTTCGGAATTTCAGAGTAAACTCCGGAAATTTTTTCAAAAGTATTGGCTCCGCTGAACAATTCTTTCATAGCCCTTTCAAATTCATCTTCATCGGGGTTTATATTTTTTGTTGTTTTAATATACTTGGGGTTGCCGTTTTCAATTTTTAATAAGGTAATTTCAACGGTATTGTCTTTCTTTTCAGGTTTTGTTTCTTCTTCGGCAGGCTGCTGCGATTTTTCGGGAAATTGCTTTTTATTTTCAATCAGAGAACCCGTTATTTTATCAATATTAAAATCTTCAAGCGCTGTTAAATCAAATTTGTCTTTGGCTATAAAGCCTATAACAAGAAATAAAGTACAAATTGTTAAAACCCAAAAAATAAATCTTACCATTTTTTCTCCTTAACTTTTTTTCAAAAATGCAACACCGTCAAGGATAATTGTACCATTTTCAATTTTAACGGTTTTAAGATTAAGCATACATCCTTTGTCTTCTATAATACCCAAAGCGAATTCAAGCGGATTAATCAGGTTAATAAAGTATTTTAAAGGACTAATGTTAATTTTAACGGAGCCTGTGCCGATAATCAGATTGTTAAACACTATTCTGTTATCAATAATTTCTAAATCAGCGTGCGCCGCAAGAATAAATGACCTGATAAAAGGAAGTTTGGCATTTACAAGAAAATTGAACTTGTTATCTTCTGTTGTAATCCTGGGGTTGCTTAATTCAAGTAACTGGGTTTCTTTATCTTTGAATTTCAGCTGCATGAAATGTTTTCTGTATTTAGTCGTTTTGATAATGTTATTCAAATCTTCTTTTGTGATTTTTGCATTAAACTCTATAACCATAGGTTCAAGGAGTTTTACCGGAGTTGATGTTAAATCAAGATGAATAAAATCACAAATAGTTTTCAAATTTAACTCGGATACAAAAATATCAAACGCTTTTAAGTTCTGTCCATGTAACGTAAAATACCTGAATTTTCCTTTTTTCGCATCAGTAGCGCTGAAAGAGCCGGCTTTAACTTTTATATCACCCTGAACAAACTTTGAGATTTCTTTTTTTAAAGTTGCTTCCGCCACGTTTCTTGCAACAAAATTCATACCAGACACACTTTGCAGTCCTCTGGAGAAAGTACCTGCCGTTTCATAAGGGGGCTTGGGGCAAAAATCCACATAAGATGTAACTTGTTTAGCAAACATTCTTGAGCAAGATAAAAATAAAACCAAAATTAAAATATATTTAAAAAATTTCATACTCTCATCCTTATATTAAGACTGTTTTAGGATATACCAAAGAATTTTTGACCTGAGCTATACCTATCAGTTTATCATTATACACCAATTTGATAAATTCATCTTCAAGAAATTTTGCACCCGCGCCAAAAGCTTGTCCTTTGGAAGTTTTGTCGTATTGTTCTTCATCAATAATTAATTCGCTTAAATCTACAACACTGCCTGGGTCAAGAATAAAATCAGCCGTATTTGCGGGAGTTAAATCATCCAGATTAACACTGTCTTCTATGGCTAAACCCGTGCTTTTTAAACGGATTAAATTCTCCATCATAGCGCCCGTACCAAGGTTCTGCCCTAAATCATGTATGATTGAGCGGACATAAACACCGCTCTCACAATCAAGCGTAAAAACTAAAAGAGGAAAATCCTTCTCTTGCTCAAGCAATTCTATATCATAAATTCTGTCTATTTTAACCTTTCTGGGTTCAATTTGAATATCGGTTTTACCTTGTCTTGCATATTCATAAAGCTTTTTGCCGTCAACTTTTATTGCTGAAAATACAGGCGGTATCTGCATAATTTCGCCTTCAAAAGCTTTAAGAATTTGTTTTATTTCATCTGAATTATATTTTGCGATAGTTTTGTTTATTATATTCCCTTCAATATCATAAGAGTCGGTCACTATGCCTAAACGGGCAAAAGCTTTATAAGACTTGTTGTTTTTAGCATATTGAATTAAGCGGGTTGCCTTGGAGATAAAAACAGGCAAAACACCCGACGCCAAAGGGTCTAATGTTCCCGAATGACCTATTTTTTTTATATTTAAAAGTTTACGCAGTTTTGCAACCACGCCAAACGATGTTATACCCTTAGGTTTGTTAATATTAATCACACCAAACATTTATCAAGCCATTATTCTGATTAAAGTTCACCTTTTGAGATTTTATCAATCAAAGCGCTGACCCTGCTGCCGCGCTCTAAAGAAATATCTTTTAAAAACTCTATTTTAGGGGTAAGGCGCAATCTCACTCTTTTGCCTATTTCGTAGCGAACCTGGGAAGCATGTTCTTTGAGAGCTTCCAATGATTGCTCCTGTTCCTCGGGGGTACCGTAAACACTTACATATATTTTAGCAATCGAATAATCTGTTGCAAGCTCTATGTCGGTTACGGATATTAATCCCTTAATTCTTCTGTCACGAACCTCTTTAAGGATAATATCTCCCACTTCTTTCATCATTGTTTTTCTTATTCTTTCCTGACGGTTGTTCATTTCTCTTCCTTTATAATTTAATAAACGCTTTTTTGTTGTCTTCCAACACGACATTCATTTGCATGATTTCTCTGTTTCTTTCTATTTCATTTATAAGAGAGGCAACATTAATACGCACTTTTTCATTTATTCTTTGATTAGAATTTTTTACATTGATATACTCATAAGCTGACAGGTTTAAAACAATAGATTTCATATACCCTTTCATTGTATTGGCAATATACAAAGTTTCTTTATTTTGTTCTTTAGGTAAAGGTAAATCATTTATTGTTGAAACATTTCTAAGACAAACGCTGTTTGTATAATCCTGCTCTGATTTCAAAATTTTTAACCTTTTTTCTTTTTTATCCATAAGCGCATTATGTTCCTTTATACAAATATCAGCCGTTTGGTACAAGTCATTTTCGTATTTCAGGTAATTTTCTTTTTGGGATTTAGAAGCATTTGTAAAAAACTGGGAATATTTTAAACTTTCATAAATAGCGATTATATTAACAAAAATTAAAAAACACGTAATCATAACAACCATTAAATTATGGTTAGAAAATTTAAAATGGTCAAAAGCCCAATCAGAATCTATAAACCTGATTATAAAAAAGCTGAAAATCATCACAAATGCAATTATATACATTTCCTGAAATAAAAATGTAAAAC
Organism: Candidatus Gastranaerophilales bacterium; assembly: GCA_028696075.1. NCBI lineage: Bacteria > Bacillati > Candidatus Melainabacteria > Candidatus Gastranaerophilales > Candidatus Gastranaerophilales bacterium. The sequence goes on along the minus strand of JAQVHS010000008.1, from coordinate 2,464 downwards.
CGCTAAGCAAAAATATTAATGAAAAAAATTTCGTAAAATTATATACCGACTTGAACATCAGACCATATTTCCCTAGCTATACAAGAACTTTTCTTTCTATTTCTTGTGTGGTGAACATAATTATTATATCACCTTCTTTTAAATCATTGAATTTGTTAAACGAAATGCCGCACTCGTAACCGGCGTTAACTTCTTTTGCATCTTCCTTAAATCGTTTAAGCATATCCATATTGCCCTTGTAAAGCTGTTTACCGTCACGTTCTACTGCAGCGGTTTTATTTCTCACCATTTTACCTTCCAGAACGTAACATCCTGCTATCTTGTTGGTTTTGCCTATTGTAAATATCTGGCGAACCTCGGCTTTTCCGATTTCTATTTCTTTTAATTCAGGGTCTAACAGTCCAAGCATTGTTTTTTCGATATCTTCAAGAATTTCATAAATAATATCGTATTTTCTGATATCGACACCCTCTTGAGCTGCAATTCTTGCAGCGTTGGAATCTTCTTTGACGCTAAAGCCGATTATAATAGCATTACTTGCTGAAGCCAGCATAACATCGGCTTCTGAAATATCACCGACTGCGTTATGCACAACTTTTGTAAAAATTTGTTTTGATTGCAGCTGTTGAATGGAAGCACTGACAGCTTCCGCCGAACCATGGGTGTTAGCCTTAATAATAATATTAAGTTCGTGGGTTTCTTCCTGCTGCGCTTTGATTAAGTCTTTTTTAACCTGAGAAGGCGCAATAGCCTCTAATCTTGTTTCGCGCTCCTGGTCTTTTCGTTTGGCAACAATAGTTTTCATTTCTTTCTCGTTGTTAAGCACCTCAAACCTGTCGCCGGCCTGGGGAACTTCATTTAAGCCTAAAATTTCTACAGGGGTACTTGGTCCCGCTTTATCAATTTGTGAACCGTCATCGCTCAATAAGGCTCTTATTTTACCACCTACCGTACCTGCAACAATACAGTTGCCTTTTCTTAAAGTTCCGTTTTGCACAAGTAATGTTGCCAAAGGACCTTTGCCTTTATCAAGTTTTGCTTCTATAACAACACCTGTTGCGCTTACTGTAGAATCCCCTTTTAGTTCCTGCATTTCAGCAACAAGTAAAATATATTCCAAAAGCTCATCCAAACCCGTTGCCTGAATAGCGCTAACCTTACAGCAAATAGTCTCACCGCCCCATTCTTCAGGTACAAGTCCATGTTCCGTTAACTGGGTTAAAACTCTTTCAGGGTCAGCTCCTGCTTTATCAATTTTATTAACGGCAATAATTATAGGAACACCTGCTGCTTTGGCATGATTAATAGCTTCAATAGTTTGAGGCATAATACCGTCATCAGCCGCCACAACCAAAATAACTATATCCGTTACCTTCGCACCTCGGACTCTCATTGCCGTAAACGCTTCGTGTCCCGGAGTATCAATGAAAACTATCTTCTTTTCATTTATAAACGCTGTATATGCGCCAATAGATTGCGTGATACCGCCGACTTCCGTTGATACAATTTTATGTTTTGACGCTCTTATAGCATCTAAAAGAGTAGTTTTACCATGGTCCACGTGTCCCATAATAGTAACCACGGGCGGTCTTGATTTTAAATGCTTTGAGTTCAGGTTAACTTTAAATCTCTCTGCTTCTTTTTCCTGTTCACTGTTATCAACATAGGAACTGTCAAGAACAAGAATTTCAAACGCTTCGGCTACTTTTGTCGCAACTTCAACGTCTATGGTTTGATTGACGGTTGCTAAAATCCCCTGCATCATTAGTGTTCTTACAATTTCTGCCAAAGTTATGTTTGTTTTATCGGCAAATTCCGCAACTGTTAACGGTTTATCAATGATAACTTCGGTAACTTTTTTAGGAGCTTCTTCCTGAATTTTTTTCTTTTGTTTTTGTGATTGTTGAAGAAGTCTTGCCTGTTCTTCTTTTTCTTCTTTAGATTGTCCGAATTGTTTTGTGTCTTTTTTCTTTTCATGACGACCCGGCGTAACGCCGCGTTTTGCAAAAGGCGCACCCATCGTGTCTTGAGAAATAAACTGTCGTTTTATAGGCTGTTTGGAAGGCAACGCCCCTTTATTCTCGTTTGAACCCGAAGTATCAGGCTGTTTTCTGTCTTGATAAGGTTTTTGTCCCTGATAACCGCCTTGCCCGTCCTGGCGGGGAGGTCTGTTCGAATTAAAATCACGTCTTTGTCCCTGATAGCCGCCCTGTCCATCCTGACGAGGAGGTCTGTCCGGATTGAAATCGCGTCTTTGTCCCTGATAACCGCTTTGTCCGTCCTGGCGGGGAGGTCTGTTCGGATTAAAATCGCGTCTTTGTCCTTGATAGCCGCCTTGTCCGTCCTGGCGGGGAGGTCTGTCCGGATTGAATTCACGTCTTTGGCCCTGATAGCCGCTTTGTCCGTCCTGGCGGGGAGGTCTGTTCGGATTAAAATCGCGTCTTTGCCCTTGATAGCCGCCTTG